>JANQGB010001462.1 GCA_028277545.1 Phycisphaerae bacterium
CAGGTGCTGAACAGCACCGACTGTCCGACGGTCACGGGCGAGAACTACTTCGCTACCGTGGTCTGGGACGGGTCCTCGCTCACGTGCGAGGCTGAGCAATCCGGCGGGCAGACGCGGCAGGTTCCCATCGACAGCAACGGCGATGCGGCGGCCGTAACGAACACCGTCAACGGTGTTGACTACGCTCAGATAGGCGTCTTGTACGACTATTCACCTGACTCACCGCCACCGCCCGGGCCGTCCTCACTGACCGTTGACTTGGCGGCCCTGGGCCTGCAGACCGTTGAGACGGTCTACGTCGCGACGCAGACGGCATGGTCCTTCGACCTGGGCAACGGAGTGAGAGTCGCCACGTTCATCTGTGAGTACACGGATGGCGGGAGTCCCACCACCCTCGACCTGGTGATGGGGCAGAACACGGCTGAATGGGCTTGGGAGAATCCGAGTCACGCCGCCGTGTTTGGCGGCCCCCCGCCACATAGCATGCCGACCATAGTGTTCACCAACGCCACCGACATTGACTCTGACCTGGGGACGTACGACGGACACACCTACGCTGCGCAGCTCACGCTGGACAGCTCGCGTACGCTGGCCAGTATGTCCCTGGAACTTGTCGACGCCGATACGCTGGTCAGTCGCCGTGCTCCGGAAAACTCCGAGCCGACCTGGCTGGGACAGGCCCACATAGCCGTCACCCTGGAAGGACCCTCGGGGACACCGAACGATCAAGACGACGCTCCCTCGTCCGATTTGACCGCCGCGGACTTGCACGGCTGTTGGCGAGTGGACGTGGTCGACGCGGAGGAAGACGAGCCCGTCGTCCTGATCTACGACATCGACGCCAGCGGCAATCTGGCAACTCTATGGGTGGAAGACGAGGCTGGAGACCCACCCCGGACACAGATCATCGAGGTGGCTCGCTTCAGTTCGGCCAACGCGGGGTTCCTGGGATCGCTCATTGCGAATACTCAGCAGAGCATAACAGTCGACGCGGACGCGATGGAAGCGGAGCTGTCCTTCAGCTTTGACTTCCAGTTCGAGGACCAGTCCACCACCATGGCCTTGGACATACACGAGGCGGCGTTGTCGGGCGATCCGCCGAGCAGTTTCGTCTCCAACTCTGTGAGCGGGAGTGCGGATACAACCTGGGCGCCACCGGCGAACGGCCAGGCCACGGGCTGCCCTGACCCTGCCCAGGAAGATGTCGTTTCGCAGGAAGAGGTCGAAGCCGATCTGGACTTAGACCTGGATGCGTGCGGAACGGGTACGGGCATGATGATGCCGTTGATGTTCTTCAGCTTGTGGTTTATCAGGCCGCGACGCCGGGTCAGGATTGGAACGCCCGGTTGACCGGAGTGGCGAGCGGAGCGGCGTTACAGGGAGGCCTTGGCGATGCGAACCCTGCTGAATACGCGCCTGGCGTTAGCGTTGTTCTGCGTTTGCCTGACCATCGTCGCTTGCACCAGCGGCGGCGGTGGCGGGGGTGGCGGGGGTGGCGGCCAGCCTCCCGGTAACGGACCCGACGCGGGACCTGATGACTCGGGCCTCGTAATCACGGGCGCATCCTATCCAGTTCCGCTGGGCGCCTCGGGAGCTCTGGACCTTACTGGCGAAGACCACAGCGACACGGCGGAAGTGCGGGTGGAACTGTTCACGCAGGTTCCCACCGACGCTCCCTCAGCCTGCACACTCTCTCTGGCGGCTGACGATGTGCGGGTCAGCGGACAGTCTGAGTCCCAGACTCTGACAGTAGCGGTCTTCGTCGACAGCGGTACTTCGAACACGCCCTGTACCAGCGGAGAGGAAGTGGGAGCATTCACGGTGGTAGCCGACGGCACCGACGTGGTAGTTGGCGTCAGCGAGATATCCCTGGCTGGTGCGGCTCTCTCCGATGTGCGCAGCGGGCTATTCGGGCTGTGCCTGGCCGCGACTGGGGAGTCGGACGCCACGCTGCAGATAACGCAAATCGGCCTCGCCTTCGTGCCGCCGTCCACCGCCGGGCCTGGAACCGGCAGCGAAGATGACACGCCCGTTGAGCCGGTAGATGTCGAACCGATCGAAGGCCCCTCCCCCGCCGAGTTTGCCGCCGAGGAGGACACGCGTGTATCTGGGATGGTCTCGTCCGCAACCGGTGGTACGCTGACCTCGACGGGTGCTACCCTGATGACGCTGGACATTCCTGCGGGGGCGTTGCCCGAGGATACCGAAGTCTCCATGACGCTGCTCAGCGATCGCTCCGAGGGCCGATACGGGGTAGTGGCCATGTTTGAGCCGGACGGCCTGGAGTTAGGCGCCCCCGCCACGCTGACCATCATCCTCGATCCACCGCTGGCGCCGGAGGAGGCGCTGAGGATCGTCGAGATGCCCTCGACCGATGCCCGCGTGCTTCTCGATACCGGCCTGCTGGCGGAGGTATCCGAGGATGGCACTGCAGTCCGCATCCCCGTCGAGCACTTCAGCGCCAGCGGGTACTACGTCAACTGTCACGCCTATTCGCTGCGCCAGATCATTCAGGCCCTCACCAGGCCAACGGACCAGGGCGGGCAGGGCATGTCCAAGGAAGCCATCTTCGGCGAGATGCGGGGGGCGGTCGGCAACGCCTGGATCAAGCGCAAGTCGGGCATGAGCGACGACGAGTACGACGAGAAGGTCTTGCACGCTTACGCCGATCTGCAGCAGAAGTTCGAGAAGCTTGCCCAGGACGACGTCAAGGTACAGGCCAACGAGCACGAACTTCTGGCTTTCCTGAACACGTTCTACACGCTGTCCGAGGCGCGGCTGGAGCCGGAGCGGGACGATCAGGGACGCGTCAAGACGGATTCGAGCGGTAACGCGATTGTCAACCCGGTTGACGCTGACTGCCTGGAGGCACTGACCGGCCTGGCCGGCCGGGCAGACCACATGCCGCCGATTCTGAACTTCGGTAAGCGCTTCACAGTCGACGGTAGCTCTGACGAGGCGCTCTCCTCAGAGGAAGGGCCGGTGATCTATGACGGCATTCCGCACAGCGCCCCGATTGTCGCTCGAAGCGATGGTTCGGCCATGATCAAGCAGGGTGTTGCCTTCACCAAGGCGCAGGCTGACGCCTTGCAGGATGCTCGCGAGGCATCCCGGCAGAACGAACCCGACCGCTGGGAGGAACATAACCTGACCATGCCACCGCGAAGCGTCGTCCCGGTGGAGATTGGCTACCTTGACCGCCTGCGCAGTCTGCACAGCGGAGCGGCCGTTACGGAGGAGTTCGATCGCTGGGACGCGGACGCCAGTCTGGTTACCGAGAGCAAAGCACTGCCCTGGGTGGCGGCCCGCATCTGGGTGCCGCGCGGCGTCTCGGCGGAGGTCTGTACGGAGGCGGAGCAGGAAGAACCGCCCCAGGAACCGCCCGCTGAGGACTGCACCGTCTACGAGCCCTCGACTCGCTGGCACTTGCACTACGATTGGAACTGCGACGGCGAGGCGGATTCCGAGAACCTCTGGCACCTGCGCGCGGACGGCAGCATCTCCGATCACTGGCTGGGCACCATCAGCGGCTCATCCTGGGAGGTGAAGGACGACCGGGTCCACCTGTACAGCAGCATCGGCGATACGCACCGCGAGGCCGATCTGTCCGCCGACTGCAAGAAGATGGAGAACGGGCGGTACTACTACGACGACGGCACGCTGGACGAAGACTCGACGTGTTGGTGGGCGGAGAAAGGGTGACGGAACGACCATGCTAAACGGGGACGCAGCTGGTTTCTGGTCCAAGCCGCCAAGACTAGCTGCGTCCCCGTTTCAGCCCCGCCGCCCTGTGAGAGGGACTCTGGGATCCGATGCCTCGCGCCGAAGTACGACAACCGCCAAGTGCTTTCACGATTCATCTGGCCAATGGTCGCTCCAGCGCGGTGATCTCCTGCACCAGGTCGGCAGCCTTGCGGGTCGCGGAAGCCCTAAGTAGGCTAGCTGCGCCGAATAGACATTACCGTGCAGTGCGTAGCCGTCTGAGGGTTCGGCCGGTCTCGGTTCGTGCCGGCAACTCAGGCTGAGCCGGAGTGTGGCCATGGAACTGGTTGAGCGAACAGATCATGGGACAGTGGAGAGGTTTGCCCGGGCACTCCGTCTGGCCGTTTACGATTGCGAGCTAGAACAGCAGGGCGAATTGCGTTTCTTTTATGATGCCGATGTAGTATTCAACATCGTCCTCGGCTCTCTCCAATTCATGGACCATCGGCCTTCTTGGCGCGTTGGGCCCATGCTCGTTCGAGCACTGTTGAGCATGGGCTACCTCGGCCGCATGCGAGTTCTTCCTCCGCATAGCCTCGAACTCGCTGGTCTGATTCGAGGTTTACCGAGTCCTGCCGAATGGTACAGCGACCGATTGAAGTCGTTCCTTGAACATGCGGGAGTCCACGCGCACGTGGAGCGACTTCATCACCTTGTTCGTGAGTTGCCGTCGGACGAGGCAAAACTGGCTCGCTTTCTACAGGAGCTCCAGGATATTGGTGCTCACGCCTTGGTGGCGATGGAGCTTGGCGCCGGGACTTGGCAGCAGCGGTTCAAACGGCTGGTCGACCATCGCCTACTGTCTTTTGACCAACCCGGGCCTGAGGCCGATGAGGTGCTATGGTCCGACACAGTTTGGGAGTTCAAGACGGCGATCTCGCGAGTACGACCGGACGACCGGTTTGCGCTTAACAACCTGAGGGACGCGGCGGCCTTGGCTATACTGAGCACGCTGGTCGGTAGGCATAACGCTGGCGAACAAACATGTATGGTTCGATTTCACACGGAGACACGGCTTCTAAACGCCGTTTGCAGGGAGACTCCACGGTTGCGTGACTTACTGTCTTATTCGCATCCGTCTTTCGAAGGGACTTCTCGTGTGGATCGCGACATGTCGCTTGTGATCCGAGACAGCGACTACTTTCTCGTGCGCTCGAGTTTCGAAGCCCTACGGTTTCCCGGCATAGTAATGAAGGACGTTCACCCCGCTGTCCAGTTGGATCAGCTCAAGGCTCTTGCATCCCATCTCTCAGATCTACACAGAACCAATGTTCCTGAAAAGAGTGTGATGCTCATAGGGCAGCCGATTCTAGGTCGCCAGCTCGGGGACGTCATCGATGAGTTCGCCTCGCTGTCGTTCCTCAGATCTCTGTGGGCTCGTTACGAGCTACCACCAGCTGCAAGGGAGCTTATTCCAAAGCTTGCCGAAGTGTGGGAGTTTGCCAGCCAACCCATAGTTGCTGACCGATTAGACGAGGAAATTCGCGAGATTCAACATACCGTATATACGCAGGTGGCACGTGTGCAAAGGTGGCAGGACGCGTACCTGCGGATCTGTGGCGCCGCGCGGCAGCGCTCCCGCCCCACCGAGATGTTGCCAGCTCCAGATCCTATGCGCGATATCGGGTTAGCGATATGGGGAATACCTTGGACCGCAGCGCAAGAAGAACGACTCGTCTCCTTAGTGCACGGGATCATGGGAGCCGATCACGAGGACTGGATTCGCGCGTGTGCCAATCTCGCAACACTAGTCGAGCATGTGGATGGTGATGAGGAGGCGTGTGGAGTTGCGTGTGGTGCATTGCTTTTTCTTAACGAGTATGAGTGCATTGTGCATACCATCATGGAATGCACGAAGGAACGCGGTGGTACTATCGCGATCGGATACGACGTGCTGCGCGAGGCGGCAATAATGCTGGGACGGCGCCGATTGGGCATTGCGCACAAACAACAAATGCTCACGGCTCTTTTTGACGGACGACGCGGATTGCAGGAGAATACCGACGATTTGGGAAGGTTTCTTCTTGGATTCGGCCACGTGGCCTATGCGGCTTGGGAGACGGAACGTGGAACTCTGGGTGGGCGAAGTGCGTTCGGGGGTGAGCAGCATGCGTTGATCCGCGAATGGGCCAAGTGGAGCTTCGAAGCGGGCTCTGAGGCAGTCATGCTTCTGGGGCAAGGCTCCCTCGAGTGGGCGTTCGCGATTAACCATTGTGCCCGTGTTGGCAGTATGGCGGGCATAGAGAGGGAAAGGACAGAGGCGTATCTCGAGACACTGCTGGACCTTCGCGCCACCGGTTTATGGCATTATCGATTCGAGGACACTTGGGCGTGGCATCTGGTAGTCTCCGCGCGCCGGAGGTGGGACGAAGAGAAAGATCAGAGAGACGCCGAGGCGCTGGATTCCGCGCGCCGACAGGTGTGCGCTGAGCTGGAGAAGGCTCAGCGATATCTAGACCGGGCGCGTCCTAGCTTCGGCGATCCGCTCATCGAAGTGCATAAGATGCAGTTGCTGCGTTTGCAGGAGGAAGTCGGCCTGTGGAGTCACCGCTCTCACTGAGGCGGACGGACCTGCAGGGGCTGATCTTGTACAGCCCTAGCTCTGCTCTGTTGGAGAAGTGCTATGAAGGTATTCATTGGCTGGTCCGGGCAGTTGAGCAGGCAGGTAGCAGAGGGGCTCAGAGACTGGCTCCCGAATGTTCTGCAAACCCTGGAACCGTGGATGTCTAACGTCGACATGGAAAAGGGCGTCCGATGGAGCGCAGATGTTGCGAAGAATCTCGAGGAGGCTCGCGTTGGTGTCCTATGTATAACGAGTGATAATCTGAATTCAAAATGGATTCACTTTGAGGCAGGTGCATTGTCGAAGGTCGTAGGTGAGTCTTTGGTGTGTCCGTACTTGCATGGACTGTCACCTTCTTCCCTGAAGGGCCCACTATCGCAATTCCAAGCTGCGCGAGCCGACGTCGCTGACACCAAAAAGCTGCTCACGACGATGAACAATGCGCTCGGAGAAGCGAAACTACAAACGGAGCGTCTGGATCGTTCGTTCGAACGGTGGTGGCCTGAGTTTGAGAGAAACATCAGTAGAATGGTGGAGGCCGAGCCGGAAGAGCGGGGAACGGTGACGCCGGAGAGGAACGAACGTGAACTCATAGAAGAGCTGTTGGTCTTAGTGCGTGAGTTGCATCGGGTTCAGGAAACGGCCTCATCGACACGTGACTACCCGGCTCTTGTCGAGGCGCTCAGAGGTAGCGGAGGAGAGGGTGAGGCGTCGGCACAACTTGAGAGCCTACTGCGGAACTCTGGTAGGGCAGGCGGGCGATGACAGATCGAACTGAGACCCTTCCCGCCCGGTGTCGCGCGGACCGTAGGACCCCTAGCGTGCGCAGTGCTTGGGCGCCCCCGTTTCCAAAACCCGACCCGGCATCAATGCCGGGCTTGGCGACACTACGTGGCATCTCCTGGGCCTACAGAGCACTGTCGATGACGCTCACGCTGTAATCAGTCCGCGGAGCGTACCCTACATCTTCTCCACCGTCCCGATGCCCAGCAGGTGTAG
>JANQGB010000012.1 GCA_028277545.1 Phycisphaerae bacterium
TGATGCCCACCAGTATGACCGACACCGCAAAGGCCACCAGCACCAGCCGCTTGTTCTGGGACTCCAGGCTCTGCCGGCGAGCCGCGTCGGCCGCCAGGCACTGGTCGGCGGTGGGATCCTTCACCTGCCAGGTGCAACCGCACTCGGGGCAACCTGTGGTAACGTCCTGCCGCTCTGCCACCAGTCCGCGTAGATCGTAGGCGCAGTGCGGGCATCGGCAATGCTTGAGCATTACCAGCCGCACACGTTCGACACGGCCCCATTTGCCAGCCAGCCAGACTCCGACGAAGGCGCCGGCCAGGAGTGCGAACTGCCCCACGTAGAACAGCACGCCCACCAGGTCCCAGGAGGGGCTACGGCTGATGTACACCCGGTAGTAGGTCATGCCCGCGTAGCAGAGCAGCAAGACCAGCACGTAGAACAGGGCTATGGCACGCCCGAACTTCGCCCACTTGCGGTCGACCTCTTCGGCGATGGCCTTCAGTGGCGCTTCGGGTATGGCCCGGTAGCGGCGCAGCAGATGCATCCCAACGGGGTCGTAGGCCGTGACCCGGCGACCCGCCGCGTCCTGGATCACGTTCCTGCCTCTTGGTTTAGCGGGCGTCCCACCGTCCAACCTGTACTCCTCCGCAGAGACTCGAGCGCCACGCCCTCACAACCGGGCGTGAGGTGTGGACTACGCCCGAAACGCTCTAGTAGAGCAGAAACATTACGCCGAGTCCCGCCAGCATGCAAAGCACCAGGGCCAGCACAGCCACCGTCCGCCGTCGTCCCGCCGCACCGCCCACGGGCAGTTGGGTGGCGGAAGCCAGGGCGTCGTGAAGGGCGGCGTCGTCGAGACGCCAGGCGCTCCCGCACTCGGGGCAGACCGTGGCACTATCGGCGCCGTCCTCGGGCAGATGGCGCAGGTCGTAACCGCAGTGCGGACACCGGCGGTGCTTGAGCATTACGAAGCGGACGCGCTGCAAGCGGGCCCGCCGGGCGGCGAACCAGGGCACCACGAAGCAGGCGATGAGATTGGGCGCCATCAGTGCGGGGTTGGTCAGCGTATCGACGAGGTCACGCCTGGCACCGTCGTCGCAGAAGTAATAGAGCACGCCAAGGCCCGCGGCGAACAGCACCAGCGCGACGGGGACCAGGAACACCAGGCGGCGCCGCTTGTTGGCGGTGCCCGGCTCCAGTTCCTCGACGATGTCGTACAGGGCCTGCTCCTCGACGACGTCGTACTGATGCAGCACCTGCAGTACCACGGGGTCCAGTTGAGTCACCGACTTGCCGCGGGCGTCCTTGATCCGGCCGCGTGTCTCTCTCTTGCCGGCCATGATGACCTGTCCCTCACTCCAACCGGGAGGAAGGAGCTGGAGTCCGGCCGAGCCGCCCGGTCGCCGAGGCTTCCAGTGCCGTGTAACGACCCTGTCTACGGCTGAGCACTCGACATGGGGTGGCTTTGCCAGATGACCTGCTCGATCATCCACTTCCCGTCGTACTTGGCCAGATGAACGTAGTCGATACCCCAGGCGCCGATAAGCTTGGCGCAGGCGATCTTGTCGAGCACGTCCAGCACTTCCACCTTCTTGAGGGCGTCCTTACCGAAGCGGCCCTCCTTGTTCCAGACCTTGGCCAACTGCACCAGCCCATCGTAACTGCTGGTTACCTTGCGGTACTCCTGGTCTGCTGATTCGCGGTAGAAGCCAAACTTATGTAACTCCGGATGCAGGCTGCGCTCCAGCAGTTCGGGCTTGATGTCGTAGAAGGCCTCGCAGTAATCGAGCACGGCCCGTTCTACGGCTCGGTGCTCTTTCTCCGCGGTGCCCTGGTCCGCGGCTGGCGTGCCGCCCGCGCCCAGACAAAGTGCCAGAACAGCGGCCAACAGGCCAGGGATCGCTACCATCGCAGTTCTCGCTTGCATGTCGCATTCCTCCAGGTCAGGGTGAACTTCTCACGCCACGTCGGGTAGCGCAACGAATCCGT
The DNA here is from genome assembly GCA_028277545.1 of Phycisphaerae bacterium. Classification (GTDB taxonomy): domain Bacteria; phylum Planctomycetota; class Phycisphaerae; order UBA1845; family UBA1845; genus JANQGB01. Next base: position 1,972 of record JANQGB010000012.1, read on the forward strand.
ACTACCGCGGCCGACGCGCGGTCCGGCACTCGGCCCGCCCCGGCGCCGGCATGATGCGCAAGTCTATACCCTATTAGGCGGTGCGGTTCATTGGAACTGCGGAGTGCGCGCCCTACAAGAAATGACAAGTCCTCACAGGGTGGACGGCGACTATACGGCGGCGCCGGCCAGCAAGAACGCGACAGTCGTGCTGTCAAGTCTCGCGCTGTTCGGCACAGGTCAGCGCGTATTGCGAACCGGTTAGGTGCCAGGCAGGTCCAGATAGTCCGCGCTTGCAGGGCTACTCGCCAACGAAGCTGCGCAGCCTATCCAGATGCTGTTCCAACTCGGCCAGGGCCGCTTCCGCGTCATGCAGGCTGCCACTGGCGCCCATCTGCTCCAGGCGCTCGGCGGCACGGCGAGTCGGCTCCGCACAGATGTTCGACGCGGCCCCCTTCAGGCCGTGGGCAGAAACCTGGAGCGTCTTCGGGTCTCCGTCCAGGGCGGCGGACTTGACCGTGTCCAACATGGCAGGCGCTTCTTCCACGAACCGTTTCAGCACCTTGTCGAGTAAATGGCGCTTGCCGTCCAGGTTCTCGAGTGCCGTGTTCAGGTCCACGGGGTGTTCGCCGCCCATTTCCGGCGGCGCTTCCTGAGCCGCCTGTCCGCCATCGGGCGAGTCAGCGTCTTTGCCGGAAGCACCGGCTTCCAAGCCATCGACTGGTGCCCAGCGGGCCAACACGCTGCGCAGTGCCTGCGTTTTGACCGGCTTGGCAACGTAGTCGTCCATACCGGCGTCCAGGCAGCTTTCCAGGTCACCCTTCATCGCATTGGCGGTCACGGCAATGATGGGGATATGCCCGCCCGTGGTCCGCTCCAGCTGGCGAATGCCGGCCGTGGCTTCGAAGCCGCCCAGCACCGGCATCTGCACGTCCATCAACACCAGGTCGAAGCTGCCCGGCCCGGCCTGCGCGACCGTGTCAATCGCCTCCTGACCATTGTTGGCTACCACAACCGAGTGCCCATCTTCCTCCAGCAATGACACGGCCACCACTTGGTTGATTCTGTTATCCTCGGCAAGCAGAATGCGGAGGGCGCGCCGGGGGCGCGTGCAAGCGTCCGACTCCGAGACCGATTCGGCCTGCTTGGGGGCCGCCGGAGATTCGGCCGACAGCTCGAACCGGGCGGTGAAGTGGAAGGTGCTGCCCTGCCCGGGTTCGCTTTCCGCCCAGATGCGGCCTCCCATCTGCTCGACCAGACGTGAGCAGATGGCCAGGCCCAGCCCGGTCCCGCCGTACTGGCGGGTGGTCGAGCTGTCCGCCTGGCAAAAGGCGTCAAAGATCAGCTCCAGCTTCTGCGGCAGAATCCCGATACCGGTGTCCCGCACAGCCAGGTGCAACTCAGCTTCGTCGGCGCTTCGCGAGGCAACATCGATGTGCACCGACACCTCACCCTGATCGGTGAATTTGATGGCGTTGCCTACCAGGTTACTCAGGATCTGCCGCAGGCGGTCGGCATCACCAGTCAGCTTGTCAGGCACGTCAGGCCGGAC
>JANQGB010000079.1 GCA_028277545.1 Phycisphaerae bacterium
CCCCGCGGACGGCTGATCCTGCCGCAGGTGCAAGCCATCCGCGATCTGCTCGACAATGACGCCTGGTGCCTGGTGGTCAAGGAGCGCGAGTTGCGGCACGCGCTGAGACGGTTGCGCGAGTCGCCCGCGCTGGTGGTGACCGATTCGCAGGCCTTTCTCAAGGTCGCTGCCGACACGCCGCCCGACGTGCCGCTCACCTCCTTCTCGGTTCTCTTCGCGAGATTCAAGGGTGATCTGACGACCTACGTCGAGGGAGTGCTGGGTATCGATAAGCTGGAGCCCGGCGACCGCATCCTGGTGGCCGAGGCGTGCACCCATCATCCGATTACGGAGGACATCGGACGGGTCAAGATCCCGCGCTGGCTAACGCAGTACGTCGGCGGGAAGCTCGAGTTCACGCATGTTCAGGGACACGACTTCCCTCCCAACCTTGGCGACTATCGATTGGCCATCCACTGCGGCGCCTGCACGCAAAATCGCAAAGAAGTTCTCAGCCGCATAGAGCGCTGCCGCCGGGCCGGCGTCCCGATGACCAACTATGGTGTGGCTATTGCCTACACACTCGGCATCATCGACCGGGCCCTGAGCCCGTTCCCCGCCGCCCTGGAGGCACTGCGCCGGGCGAGGGGAGAGTACTGACCTTCACTACGAGTCTCAGGCGTTGTGTCCAACAACATGAACCTTTCAGCCGACACGCCGGCAGAAGATGTCGAATGGCACCAGCACGAGAGACACAACGAGGAGTATCGGCCACAGTTGAAAGGCGGTCAGGCTACGAGCGCTGGTGGGCACTGGACTGGCGGTGCCCACACGCATGAACTCGCCACCCGCGCGCGTTGCTATGTCCTCGAGAGTGTCCGTCGCAACTCCAAGTGTGCGGAACTCGGGGGAGAACGAGTAGACGAATCCGTAAGACGCAGTCTGGTCGGTGGCATCAGGAGCAGAGAATTGCCAGACGAACTGTTGATCTGCCCCGTAGTCGATCTCCGCCACCCGTGCTTCAAATAAGCCAGGACCCACTCGCTCGACCGGCAGTTCTCGGAGTCGCCCATTGGAATCGCTCGCCGACAGTGTCAGCTCACCGGCAGTGACGAAGTCACCCTGCGAATCCCGAACGTCGCCAGCAAGGACCACGCCGTCGTCGGTCATCGAGTGCGTACACTCAATAGATACCGTTGTGGCGAGGTCCTCACCGGTGATACTACGCACGAGTTGGCTCCAGAACTTGGCGAAATCAGGCCATTCCAGCCAGTCCTCGGCCCAGCGCGGCTTTGTCTCCGAGGTGAACGCAGCGGTGCGTCCCAGTCCGCAACGCCACTTGGCCAGTAGCGGATCGCCGGAATCGGAGACCACGACCACGTTGGCAGCCGCTTTGGCCGTTGTGGCGACGTACCCGGTGAGCAACGGTAGCTCTTCCGAGTCGATCTCCTTCAGGGCCGCGTCTTCACCAATGGCCACCGGCAGCACGAGGCGCTCGATAAGCATGCTCTTTGATGCTCGCAGCGCTTCGCGTGTGAAGATCTGCGGTATGGTGTAGAAGTCGTCGGTGAAGTACGCCCGGCCTGCCCCGGCCAGTGCAATGCTCTCCATCAACTGCATGTCTGCGCCATCGCCGATGCCGACGGCCGACAGAGTAATCCCATCGGCCGCCATGATCTGCACCAGTTCCTCGTACCCGAACCCGGCAGTCTGACCGTCAGACAGGACGACCACATGCTTGCGTCGGGCGTTGCTGTCCAGAAGACGCTCGTGTGCATCCTCCAACGCCGGATAAAGAAACGTTCCGCCACCCGCTTCAAGAGCCGCGATGCTGGAGACAACCGTCGATCGATCGGCGGCCGAAGTCAGCTCCAGCAGGACGCGCGATTGACCGTCGAAGCCGACGACACCAATCTGGTCACGCGGGTTGATGGCATCACCCGTGGCAATCGCGGCCCGCTTGGCCAGTTGGATCTTGACGCCTGCCATGCTGCCCGATTTGTCGATCACCAGCATGATGGCCAGGGATGGACGGATCATATCTTTCTGGATCGGCATCCTTACCGGCAGAATGTCCTCGATCGGTGTGCCGAAGTAGCCACCCAAGCCAAAACTCTCGTCGCCGCCCAGCATGATGAACCCGCCACCGAAGTCGCGGACATAGGTACGCACCATCTCCATCTGCCGGCGAGAAAGGCGGTCAGTGGGAACATTGGACAGGATGAAGGCATCGAAGCTGAGTAGTTCCGACAGGTCCAGGGGAACGCCACTGGCCGGCCGGGCCTCGACACTCATGCCTTCCAGTTCGAGGGCGCTCTTCAGGTAGGGGATCTGGTTTTCATCACCCTCTACATACAGCACGCGGGCCTCTCCCGGGACAATCATCAGGGATCGGGCTCGGTTATTTCGAGGCTGCGTATCCGCTTCGGGTCGTACTGCGACCTCGATACTGTGGAAGCCCTTTTCCGTGAAGTACAGACCGGGTATTGAAATCGTGTTGGTCGCTGCCTTGACTGCTACGTCGATCTCTCGAACCGTGTATCCGTCCTTGATTACGCTCAGGCGGGCGTTAGTCTCGACGTTCGCGGCGACGCGCACCTCGGCGGTAAAGCCCTGATTGACCCGCACTGATTGCGGAACCATGATCTCGGCCACTGCCACCTCGGGGGGCACCGGCTTATTCAGTGCGACAACGTGCAGCGCCGAGCCGGCTGAGCCGACCGAGTGTAGGACCCGGTCCCACCGACCGCGGTCGAACTGGCCATCCGTAAACAGGTAGATCGTGCGACTCTCTCCAGTCTCGCCACAGTTGGCAGCCAATCGCAACGCTCGCTCGAAGTCGGTGTGATCACCTGCCACATCATCGCGGAAGGCTTCGGCTTTCTCTATGCGCTCCTCCACTTGGCGCAGCTTGCCGTCAGACCGGGATGCGCCGGACGAAATCAGTTGGGTCTGTTCCGCATACATCTCCGGGAGGCTTGTCCGATAGCAGAGCAATCTGCGCACTTCTGGCGAGAATCCGTCCCATTCCGCTTGTTGCCGCAGCAGCAGTTGCGCGTTCTGCCCGAAGGCCACCAGACTCGTTCGGATCCCGCCCTCCTCGCCCTGGCTGGAGCGGGCCAGCCGGTCGATGTCGTCCAGCGCAGCCTGCAGGTTGTCCGACGAGATGCTCTGTGACACGTCGAGCAGAAACACCACGTGGTGACGGTCCGTATCAGCCAACCAGGATGGTCGCGACAGCGCGCCTATAAGACAGACCATGATCGCGCCGCGCGTGGCAACGCTGGCCCAGCGAGCCCGGGGCACGAGATGGGCGTAACTCCGTCCGCTCAGCCACACCACGTAGAACAGGACCAAGGGGAGCAGTAGCCAGTACCAGGCGGCGTCAAAACGCACGGTTCACTCCGTCCAGCGGTAGTTGTAAGTCAGCCATTCCAGAACCACCAGCGCGGTTGCGGCCAGGGCCAGCACGAACCAGGGGACCATGCCCAG
>JANQGB010000192.1 GCA_028277545.1 Phycisphaerae bacterium
GAAGCTGGTGCGGAGTCCGCTGAGCCCACCGTAACCGCCATGCGGGTGATGCCGCCACAGTACGCCAGTCCGGAACAGATCCGCGGCGAGCCGACGGCGACAGCCACCGACGTCTACTCGTTGGGCCTGGTGCTGTACGAATTGCTGACCGGCCATCGCCCCTACGACCTCAAACAGAAGCGACGGCGCGAGATCGAGCAGATCGTCTGCCATGCCGAGCCGGACACGCCCAGTTCGGCCATCAGCCGAGTGGTGGAGGTACCCCAGTCCGACGGTAGTACGCGTCGGATCACTCCCGCGTCGGTAAGCGAAGTCCGCGACGGCCAGCCCGAGCGCCTGCGCCGCCGCCTGGCTGGCGACGTGGACACCATCGTGATGACCGCCATGCACCGGGACGTGACGCGGCGTTACGCCTCAGCCGACCAGCTCTCTGAGGACATCCGCCGGCACCTGGCAGGCCTGCCCGTGCTGGCCCGACCGGACACGCTGAGCTACCGGGCCAGCAAGTTCCTCCGCCGCAACAAGGTCTCCGTCACCGCCGCGTTGATCGTCTTCCTGACGCTGATCGCCGGCGTGATCGGAACGAGCGTCGGCCTGGCAAAGGCTGAGCGCGCCCGTGACCTGGCCGAAGAGCGCGCTGAGGCGCTCCGCGTTGGCAACTACTACAAGACGATTGCGCTGGCCGAGAACGCCCACAGCTCCAACGACATCGGAAGCATGAAGGAGTTGCTGGCGAAATGTCCATCGGACCTACGGGCGTGGGAGTGGTACCGACTGCGCTACATCTCCGACCGCAGCATACTCACGCTCCACGGGCATGACGATGGTGTCAGTTCCGTCGCGTTCAGTCCGGAAGGCAAGCGGATCATCTCGGGGAGTTTTGACAACACGTTGAAACTCTCGAACTCGGCGACGGGTGAGGAGATCCTCACCCTCTGCGGACACGGCGATCGCATCTATTCCGTCGCGTTTAGCCCGGACGGCACGCGAATCGTGTCGGGGAGTAGGGACAAAACCCTGAAGCTCTGGGACACGGCGACGGGCGAGGAAGTCCTCACGCTCCACGGCCATGACCACTCGGTCCATTCCGTCGCGTTCAGCCCGGACGGCACGCGGATCGTCTCGGGGAGTCGGGACAACACGCTGAAGCTCTGGGACGCGGCGACGGGCGAGGAGGTTCTCACACTGAGCGGGCACGGTGACCGAGTCTTTTCTGTCGCGTTTAGCCCGGACGGCACACGGATCGTCTCGGGGAGTTGGCACAACCTGAAGGTCTGGGACGCGGCAACAGGAGAGGAGGTCTTCACGCTCAGCGGGCACGCTCGCTACATCTACTCCGTCGCGTTCAGCCCGGACGGCACGCGGATCGTGTCGGGGTGTGAAGACGAGACGCTGAAGGTCTGGGACGCGGCTACGGGCGAGGAGGTCCGCACGCTCCACGGGCATGCGAGTTCGGTCAGTTCCGTCGCGTTCAGCCCGGACGGCACGCGAATCGTCTCAGCGAGCGGGGACAGTACTCTGAAGGTCTGGGACACGGCGACGGGCGTGGAGGTCCTCACGCTCCGCGGGCATGACCGCACGGTCTTTTCGGTTGCGTTCAGTCCGGACGGCACGCGGATCGCCTCGGGGGGGTTGGACGAGACGGTGAAGCTCTGGGACGTGGCAAAGGGCGAGGAGGTTCTCACGCTCCGTGGGCATAATCGCGTCTTCTCCGTCGCGTTCAGCCCAGACGGCAAGCTGATCGCTTCAGGTAGTCGGGACGAGGCACTGAAGGTCTGGGATGCGGCGACGGGCGAGGAGGTCCCCAATCTTGGCGGGCATGCTGGCGATGTCTACTCCGCCGCGTTTAGCCCGGACGGCACGCGGATCGTCTCAGGGAGTGAGGACAGAACGCTGAAGATCTGGGACGCGGCAACGGGCGAGGAGCTCCTCACGCTACGCGGGCACGGTGACCGGGTTGTTTCGTTCGCGCTCAGCCCGGACGGCAGGCGGATCGTCTCGGGGAGTTGGGACGACACGGTGAAGCTCTGGGACGCGGTGACGGGCGAGGTGGTCCTCACGCTCCGCGGGCATGCTGGCGACGTCCATTCCGTCGCATTCAGCCCGGACGGCACGCGAATCGTCTCGGGAGGGGAGGACAAGATGCTTAAGCTCTGGAACGTGGCGACGGGCGAGGACGTCCTCACACTCCGCGGGCATGACCACTGGGTCTCGTCTGTCGCGTTCAGCTCGGACGGCGCGCGGATCGTCTCGGGGAGTTGGGACGAGACCGTGAAGCTCTGGGATGTAGCGACTGGCACGGAAGTCCTCACGCTCCGCGGGCATGCCGACAATGTTCGTTCCGTCGCGTTCAGCCCGGACGGCACGCGGATCGCGTCAGCGAGTGCTGACAAGACGATTAAGCTCTGGGACTCCGTGACGGGCGAAGAGGTCCTCACGCTCCGCGGGCATGACCACGTGGTCTATTCCGTCGCGTTCAGCCCGGACGGCGCGCGGATCGCCTCGGGAAGTTGGGACGAGACGCTGAAAGTCTGGGACGCGGCGACAGGTGAGGAGGTCCTCACACTCCGCGGGCTTAATCGCTTCTTCTCCGTCGCGTTCAGCCCGGACGGCACACAGATCGCTTCGGGTAGCCTTGACAACACGCCGAAGCTCTGGGACGCGGCAACGGGCGAGGGAATCCCCACGATCCCCGGGCATGCTGGGGATGTCTCTTCCGTCGCCTTCAGCCCGGACGGCATGCGGATCGTCTCGGCGAGTGAGGACAAGACGCTAAAGATCTGGGACGCGACGACGGGCGAGGAGGTCCTCGCGCTCAGCGGGCATGGTGACCGGGTCTCTTCCTTCGCGTTCAGCCCGGACGGCACGCGGATCGTCTCGGGGAGTCGGGACAACACGCTGAAGCTCTGGAACGCAGCGACGGGCGAGGAGGTCCTCACGCTTAGCGGGCATGCTGGCGGTGTTTATTCCGTCGCGTTCAGCCCGGACGGCACGCGGATCATCTCAGGGAGTGAGGACAAGACGCTGAAGCTCTGGGACGCGGCGACGGGTGAGGAGGTCCTCGCACTCAGCGGGCATGACCACTGGGTCAGTTCCGTCGCCTTCAGCCCGGACGGCAGGCGGATCGTATCTGGGAGTTGGGACAAGACGCTGAAGCTCTGGGACGCGGCGACGGGCGAGGAGGTTCGCACCTTCCGGGGGCATGCGGACAACGTCCGTTCCGTCGCGTTCAGCCCGGACGGCAACCGCATCGTTTCGGGGAGTTATGACAAAACGCTGAAGCTCTGGGACGCGGTGACGGGCGAGGAGATCCTGACCCTCAGCGGGCATGACCACTGGGTTAGTTCCGTCGCCTTCAGCCCGGACGGCAGGCGGATCGTATCGGGGAGTTGGGACAAGACGCTGAAGCTCTGGGACGCAGAAACTGGCGAGGAGGATCTCGCGCAGGTCAGCTCTGGGTGTACAAACCTGCGATGACGATCCGGAGCGGCCGAAAGAGTACCGGAGAGCAGTCCGCGTCTACCGATCGTTGCGCGCCGTAGGGTCCAAATACCTGAACACTTGTAGGCCTATGTCGTGGGAGGTGTGCTAAGCCGCGCTGCACGCTGCCAGGAACCGCAATCACCAGCCAGCTGCCAACTTTCTTGTCCGTCTTCAGTCTTCGAATGCGCTTAGCCAACACGAGACCTCTTGCCGGCGGACAGGCGCGGTGAACCTGATGACGCCTGTACAGTGGCAGCGGATCAAGGACCTGTCCGGGGCAGTTCTGCGCGTGTTCATCGCGGGACTAGCGCAATGGCACTGCCGAGCGCCGAAATGCGCCTGCTAGGGCTTACTCGACGGTTAGCCCTCTGGTACGTGAGAGCCCGTCTGCTCGGTAACCGTTGGTAGATTGTCTGATTCAGTGCAGATGAGTTTGTATTAGGTACAGCTCCGACCTGATGAACTGGCCGCGCGACAATCGCTTACTCTGCGCACCGGCCCGATGTACTCTTTGGGTGACCCATCCAAGGACTGGAAACCTTTTTCGAAGCGGCCGGATACTATGCGAACCGGGGCAAAGACTGCAGCGCACCTCTCGGCATCAGCAGCCTCGGCTCTACTGACGCCTCGAGATCCGTTGCAGCCTCGCTGATTGGGGCGGTGTACAACCAGGTAACCACGGTTCAGGTTAGATTCGTCGCAGCGGCCCCCACCGCGAGGACGCGCCATGATCAGATGGACACCCACTGTCTGCCTGAAACCCCTTGTGCTCGCGGTTATCGCCTTATGGGCAGAGAGCTACCGTACGCGCCGCCCACCGGCAGAGTCTCCTGCGTGGCAGTTCCCTGTGGAGCCCCTCCGCTACGAACGACGGCCTCCCGCCACGTTCCGAACCGTGCACTCGACCATGAACGACACCAGCATACTCGTCGGCACAGACAAGGGGTGGCTGCACCTTGCGTCCCAGACGCCTGTTGACCCAGCCAAAACTCCGCCCACAGGATTGGAGTCACCCCTTGGATCGTGCAGTGGGCCCGGTACTTAGTGCACGAGACGCGCCCTGAAGCAGGGCCGGTGGGCGCAGGGCCGACGGTCCAGTATCGCCTCAGCCCTCACCTACGGGTCAACGGGCAGTGGCCTGGCACGGCCGATCTGGCCCCTCGCGTTCTGAGCGAGGCCGCGCTTTACGGCCCGCTTCGTGATCCGACTGTTCTGCCTCCGCTCCTGGATGATTCTGACAGGGTTGACTCGATTGTCTATGTTGCTACCTCCAGCGCTCCGGCTGCGGTGCCACCTCCGCCGCTCCGCGTGTTCCGCATTCTTTCCATTCCCTTCTGGGGCCTTCTGGGGGCAACACTCCTGCCCGCGATCCCCGTGCTTATCTGCGGTCCCCTCCGCTGGCGCTACCGCTGGCGCATGGGCCACTGCCCCCGGTGCGGATACGACCTGTCCAGCCTGCCCGACGCCCGATGCCCCGAGTGTGGCAGGTACTTCGATCGGCAACGGCAGCAGGTTCACCGCGCCCGGTGGCTGCAACGTGCCGTCTACGCCAACGAGCGCCTACGCCGATACAACGCATCTCGCTGGCGCCACATCGTTGCAGTGCTGTGCGTTGTCACCGCGATCACCGCTGCGCTGATCTGGTTGTTGGGCGCCTGGCGATTCACGTACCGGGCCGGGGCGTTCACCGGTTACTTCGCGCGGGGTCACACAATCCTGGTCGCATATCCGATCGGACTCCCGACTTCGCCCGACGATCCCATCGCCACGTCGAACGCCGCGGAGGCAGGTTGGTCCGCCAGCGAGTTCGAGGGTTTCAACACGATCTGGCGCCCCTATCCACTACTCAAAGGAAACACGCTGTACCTGCCGGCCTGGTCCGCGTTGCTACTTTCGGCCCTACTGTGGGTGGTAGCTTACCGCCCGTTCTACCGGTTCCGCTGGCGAGGCGTCCGCCAGGAAGTGGTGCCCGTCACTTGACTGACATCTGTGTTCAGCTTCCAAGCTCCAGCCTCGCTATATGCTGGGTGACGCGGAGGCGACATGATCTGAGAGCGCACCATTGTCCAGCTCGATTCGGGCGACACTTGCTGGGGCTCAAGTCCCTCCGGCGCCTGTCGCCTGCTGGAGTTCGACTTCGACGGAGATGTTGACTCCGCCGACGCCACCACGCTGTCCAGCCTGGACACAGGGAAGACCTATCGCCATCCGTAGCCGAGCGCCGGAACGGTGGTATGGAGAAAGCATGAAGCAATCTCAGACAGAGGTGACGAAACCGACCAAGTACTGCTTAGCCTGTTCTTACGTGCTGGACGGACTGCCCGAGAATCGTTGCCCCGAATGTGGCCGCATGTTCCACCACGGCGACGCGCACACTTTTGGCTTGCGTGCCAAGATCAAGAACAACGGCGTTCCTGTAGTACTGATGTACCTCTTGCCACTTACGCTTTCGATTGCCGTTTGGGCGGCAGCAGATTCATCGCGATGGCACGGTACAGGATATGGTATGGTCCTGCAGGACCGGTTGATGGTCGGGTTGTGGCAGGCCTGCGGACCATTAGCTTGGGTGACGCTCGAAACGCGGACTACCAGTGACGTGGCGATCCTCGGGATCTTCTCGGTGTCGTGGACCGTCTGGCTGACCCTGGTCAGCAAGACCCGCTTGAGACAGCTGCCCTATCTGCTTCACCTTGCCTTCGGCTTCCTGTGGTGCTTCGCGGGTTGCCCGCCAACCGGATTGGTTGTCACCTAGCAAGGCCGGTCTGGTCCTCTACCACTACGGGAGCCACGACTACTACGGCGTGGTTTTGAGCGCCCGGTGACACTGATTGCCTCGGTGTCCTGACCATTCGTTTTCCAATCCAACGGCCGGCTGTATATGCTGGGTGATGTGGAGGCGACAAGATCCGAAGGCGTGGCCGGCACTGTTGCTACTACTGTTAGCAAGCCTGGCCGCCTCTCTTGGGCGCGATTCGTCCCACTGAGCATTTCGGGCCGGCGGTGGCACGCAAGCCGACGCGCATTACGACGGCGCGAACGTCACGTATCGACAAAGGAGACCTACGATGGCCCATCGTGTCATAGTGTTGTCGATCACCCAAAGTAGGCCACTGATTATCACTTGAAAGCCGGCCATCTTGAGGAGGTGTTGATTCGCGATATTGCCCCTTCGGTCCATGGCGGACCGGAGGAGTCCGGGTACCCGGTCGAAAGTAACTCGTTGTGCCGGAGTCGAAGAGGCAGGCGATTTCAGAGCGAGACGGAACAGGGAGTGGGGAGTAGCGACCCGAGTTATGCGGCGACGTGGATTCAGCGAAGGATGCCTGGTGACACAGGGGTAACAAAATCTGGTGCAGACGGCTGACAAATTGTGGTGTCATTTGGCGACGGGTCGGGCATGGTGAGCAAGCGTAAGAGTTGCTATAGTAGATAGTTGCGGAAGAATGACGAATCGGGGCGACCCGCGTTGAAGCCCAAAAGATAGCGATTTAGGCTTCCGAAGGGCGATTCTCCTGGACAACGCGACGGTCTTGGCGGCCCGTGCAGCCATTCCCCGCGGCAGTCGTCCGGAACACTAGCGTGGGTACCAGACATCGGGCCGAGTCGCTGCCGATCGGGTACTTACGTCTATCGATGTCGAAGGCCGGGATCGCTAGATCGAAGCCCTTTTCATAGGCAAACCGGCCGGCGACGAGGATCGTCTTGTTGCAGAGCCCGGTAGCGGCTTGTATCCCGGGCGGGCATCGACCTCAACAAGCTTGCGGAGTTGTTCCGGGCAACGAACCGTCTGTTGGAGGCCGAGCCGCTGATACGCCGAGCGCTGGCCATCGACGAGAAGTCCTACGGAGCCGGCCACCCCAACGTTGCCATCCGCCTCAACAATAGAGCGACGTTGTGCTGTTCCACGAACCTAGATTCCATTGGCCACACCTCCCAGAAGCCTCGCAGAATGCGATACCTCAACTGGCTTCTTCTGCACGCGGGCAGCTGCGTCATGCCCGGGTGACATACTCGGCTGCCGAGCGGTATTGCAGAGAGCAACCCACGCCACCGTGCGCCATCAGCGTGTCACTTTCCTGCACGACTTCGATATCACACCCGTCCCGTTCGGCCACTCGAACCATCTCTTCTTTCACGTCGAGGCCTCGGAATTCGCCAGCGTCGCATTGACTACACTTCAGAGGCTTCGTTGTTTCGACCAGCGCTATGCCGCAGGTTGTGCATTGCCATCCCGGGGCAGGTTTGAATCCTTGCGCCAGCACCAGCTTGTCCACGCGGCTCTCCTGAAGAGCCTCCAACGTTGGTCCCGCCCCAACGGTTGCCAGGCCGCCGGTACGTACGGCACGAATCACGTCTTCGGCAGCGCGGCGCGATTCGTTCTCTTCCTCTTGAACAAAAGCCGAGATGGTGGCTTGTACAATGTCGGAGGCCTTGGCTCCTCCCGAAGCGGGCACCGTGTCGATCAGCTTCGCGGCCAGATGCTTGGGAAGTTGCTGGGCCACTTGGGCGGCGATTCGCGGATTACCAGCCAGGATCAGGTGGGCCAATCCTCCGGCGGACATCAACTTGTCCAGGATCTTGATTTTCTCCTTGACAAATTTCTGTGTACGGTCTCGGCGATGATTTTGATAGTGGTTCTTTGTCCATTCGCGCCCCACCCGCTTGCGCAACTCCGGCCGGTCTTTCCACAATTCCGCCGTAACCGCCCCAAGGTTGACCTCCAGAATGCGTACGCTCTCCTCCGTCGAGATCATCACAACATAACGGTGATAGGTGTCCTTGAGTTCCACCAAGTGGTAGATGTTGGGCGATATATCCACTGCGATCCAGTTCGGCAATGGTACGCGAAACTGGAGCGGCAGAAAGAACGGCTCTGCACCGGCGCGAGCAAAGAGCGCGATGCCCCTTGCGTCGGGCAAGAGACCTGTCGCCAGGAACTTCTGAATCCGTCCCAGAGCGTCCTCGGAGTCCTGACGCGCGGTTCCGGTCACTCCCTGCGTCAGCAGCCGGACCTGCGCATCGAAGGCACTCCGGCCGGTGAGGTCGCCGGCCTGGAGCGTCAGATAGCAGCTGACGACTTCGGCATCCGAATCCGGAAGAGTTGCAAGCGTGTGAATGTGCTTTCGTAGGTTCTTGAGTTCCATCTCGTATCACGACCTCCCTTCGTTCGCGGCAGCTTTCGTAGCCCTTGGCAGCCGGGAATTCCAGACCAGTTTGTGGATTTCGATCGCAATGGTGACTGTCAAAGCGCAGCCCAGAAGGGCTAACCAGATAGTCGGGGCGACGGGCTCCACCTCCAGCAGTGTCCGCCCGATGGGCAAATGCATCATCATTACGTGAATCAACATCGCGAGAGTCGAACCAGCCATCAGGATTGGGTTCCGTAACGGTGACAGTCGGAAGGCAGACCTTGTTTCCGATCGGCAGTTACCGATGTGTATAATCTGGAATTGTACCATGAGCAGGAGGATGACATTCCTCGCTCCGGACTCGCTCCACCCGTTCGACAACAGCCATGCAAAGACGCCAAAGACAACTCCGCCCATCACTATCGCGCCAATAATCGTGCGCTCAATCATGAGGCGGTCGAATATGCGTTCCTGTGGTGGTCTCGGCTTGCGACACAACACGCCCCGCTCGCCCGGCTCGAAGGCCAGGGCGACATCCTGGATGCCATTGGTTACGAGATTCAGCCACAAGAGTTGCACGGGAAGCAGCGGAAGCGGCATGCCGGTTGCGACGGCCAATAAGAGGAAGAGAATTTCTGCGGCTCCGGTGGAAATCAGGAGGTAGATCACCTTGCGGATGTTGTCATAGGCAACGCGCCCTTCCTCGACGCCGGCGACAATGGTGGTGAAGTTGTCGTCGCTGATAACCAGTTCGGCGGCCTCGCGGGCAACGTCGGTGCCCGCTTGGCCCATCGCCACGCCGATATTGGCGGCGCGCAGCGCCGGAGCATCATTTACACCATCCCCGGTTACGGCCACATAGTGCCCCGCGCGGCGAGCGGCATCCACCAGTTCCAGCTTCTGGCGAGGTGAGACTCGCGCGAATACGCGAGTGCGCTTGACTATCTCCTGTAACTCTTCCGCGGACTTCCGTTCCAGGTCGAATCCGGTGACGACTTGGTCCAGGTGCGTTGCCAGGCCGAGCTCCCGCGCGATGGCCAACGCCGTAACCGGATGGTCACCAGTGATCATCGCCACCTCCACGCCCGCATCCTGGGAGGAAACTACGGCTTCGTAGACTCCCGGCCGAAGAGGGTCGATCATCCCGAGAAAACCTAAGAACGAGAGTTCCGAGGGTGTCGCCGGCGAATCAGATGAATCGGCGGCATCGGGCGCTTCACCTTGGGCCAATCCCAGTACCCGATACCCTCGCTCGGCCATGGACTCGGCCATTCTGGGCAGCGCCTGGTGAGCATGCCGGCCGTGCTGATCATCACACATAACCAGGATGCGTTCCGGCGCGCCCTTCACGAAGACGTGGCTCGTTCCCTTGAACCTGTGAAATGAGGCGGCGAACTGATGTTCTGATTCAAAAGGAATCTCGTTGACCTGTGGATAAGCGTTCAATGTGTCCCGACGACTCAGGCCTAGCTTCTCTGCCATTGACAGCAACGCAACGTCAGTCGGGTCACCGCGCCACACCCAAAGGCCGTCTTCGCGGTGCAACTCAGCTTCGTTACAGAGGACCGCAACCCGAGCTAGCTCATCGAATTCACTCCCTGGCTCTATCGGCACACCCTGATGGTGGATCTGACCATCTGGCGTGAAGCCCTCGCCCGTAACTTCGAATGCATCGCCGTTCGGCAGCCGTACCTCACGAACAGTCAACTCGTTGCAGGTCAGCGTTCCGGTCTTGTCGCTTCCGATCAGTGTACAACTGCCCAGGCCTTCGACCGCAGCGAGCCGACGGACGATCACGCCACGGCGAGCCATTCGCGTTGTACCGATGGCCAACGCCACGGTGATGGCGATCGGCAGCCCTCCGGGTATGGCCGAGACGGCCAACGCCACACCGAACATAAACATCGTGGTGACCGTGTGCCCGTGGCCGAGGATACCTATCAAGCCAACCAGCAG
>JANQGB010000248.1 GCA_028277545.1 Phycisphaerae bacterium
ACCCTGCCCCCCTCCAACCTGCGCCTCGCTGGCCGCTGCCTGCATGCTGGCCGCCTACAAGCGAAACCTGCCAAGCATCTACCTGCCGCCGTGCACACCGGCGGAGTTGGCCGGTCGGTTCGGCGCTGATGCCCCCCCGCCCCCGGAAGATCAGCCAGCGCTGGATCTTTACTGGCCTTCGGAGATGCCGGTCGATCCGGCCAGGATCATTGTAGTCGAACGCTGGCTCCGAGAGCCGGACCCCATGCCAGGACAGCTCGTCGACCTGCTGTACTGAGACGATTGCCGTCCGCGAGCACGGGTTTACAATCCCGCCCATGAAGAAGACTGAGGGCACGACTGCCTGGCTGCAGTACGCCGCTATACGCCTGGCCATCTTTGCGTTCCACAT
Source organism: Phycisphaerae bacterium (assembly GCA_028277545.1). Classification (GTDB taxonomy): domain Bacteria; phylum Planctomycetota; class Phycisphaerae; order UBA1845; family UBA1845; genus JANQGB01. The sequence continues at coordinate 392 of JANQGB010000248.1, forward strand.
GTTCCCGGTGAACGTGAACCTGAGGACGGCCCGGCTGCTCGGACGCCTGTGGTGGTACATCATGCCGCGCCATCGCGAGCGCTCCCGCGAACATATTCGTCGCTCTTTTGGCGGCACGCTGTCTCCGAAGGAGATTGACAGCATCGCACTGCACTCGATGCAACAATTGGTGATGCTGGTAGTGGAGATGATCTTCACGCCGCGGCTGGTCAACAACTGGACCTGGACGAAGTACGTCCGCCTGAAAGACATGGACGAAGCCCTTAACGTGCTTCTTCGTGGCCAAGGCGCCATTCTGGTAACCGGACACTACGGCAATTGGGAACTCACCGGGCACTTGCTGGCGGTGTATGGCTTCGAGGTGGTAGCCATCATGCGTCCGCTGGATAACAGCTACCTGAATCGCTACGTGGTCCGCACCCGGCGGGCGGCGGGACTCGAACTGCTGGACAAGAAGGGGGCGACAGAGGCCGCAGAGAGCATACTGCGGCGCGGCGGCGCCCTGGGCTTCATCGCTGATCAGAACGCCGGCCGTAAGGGCCTGTTCGTGGACTTCTTCGGCCGCAAAGCGTCGACCTACAAGTCAATCGGCCTGCTGGCCATGAAGGCGCAAGTGCCCATCGTGGTCGGATACGCCCGCCGCGTGAGCGAGAATCTGGAGTATGAACTCGGCGTTCAGCGAATAATCCACCCCCATGAATGGATGAATCGCGACGACCCCCTCCGCTGGATCACCGAAGAGTACACCCGGGCTATTGAGGACTTTGTCCGTGCAGATCCCCGGCAATATCTCTGGATGCACCGGCGGTGGAAGTCGCGACCACGGGAGGAACAGCGCGCGGCAGTCGGGCGCCCCGCAACCGTCGACGCGTAGCACGCACTTGGCTGCAAAAGCACCTTTCTGGTGCGTCGGGCGAGGCTACGGCCCGCCGGACCTCGCCCGCAACGCCCGTACTGCACGTTTGCTTACGCCCCGGGCCTCGAACCCAGTACATCGCAACCCAGATGTCGGCGGCAGTGGGCCAAGATAGCGCCCCCCCGGCTGGCAGGCCCTACGCCGGACTGCTACACTGCGGTGTTATGGCACTGTGTCCAGGTTAGCAGCGCAGGCACGCCGAGCCGGACCCGGCTGCCGACCCGTGAAAGACGGCCAATGGTACAAGAGACACCCTCATCCAACGACGCTCCTCAGCCGGCGCAAGAGTGTGGCTCCGGCGCCCGCTGCGGTAACGGGCTCGAGAAGATCTACCCGACCACGGCAGTCCGCTTCGGGCAGATGCGTTACGTGGGCGAATTCACGCACCCGGCGAAGATGAAGTTCGCCTGCGGCGCCAAGGTCGTGGTGCAGACCAAGCGGGGGATCGAAATCGGAGAGCAGGTCTCGCTGAGTTGCACCGGCTGCGAGCACACGGTCACGCGCGATCAGATCAAGGAATATATCGCCAACAGTGGTCAAGACTGCTTCGAGCTTCAGGCCGGCCGCATTCTCCGCGAAGCCACCAGCGAAGACCTCACCGAATATACGCGGATTCTGGAGGGCGCAGGGGAGAAGCGCGGGCTATGTCAGAATCTGGCCGGGCGGCACAAGCTCGAAATGCGCGTGGTATCGTGCGAGCCCCTGTTCGGCGGCGAGCGAATAATCTTCTACTTCGTGTCTGAGGGGCGGGTGGATTTTCGATCACTGGTCAAGGATCTGGCCCGCGAGTTTCAGACACGCATCGAGATGCGCCAGGTCGGCGCCCGGGACGAAGCCCGGCTGGTGGCCGACTTCGAGACCTGCGGGCGGGAATGCTGCTGCCGCACATTCCTCAAGTCTCTAAAGCCGGTCAGTATGAAGATGGCCAAAATGCAGAAGGCCACGCTGGACCCGTCCAAAGTGTCCGGTCGCTGCGGGCGTTTGAAGTGCTGCCTGCGCTACGAGCATACCAGCTACGAGGAACTTGACCGCCAGTTGCCCAAGGTTGGCGCCAAGGTGCGCACGACGGAGGGCACCGGCAAAGTAATTTCCCGGCAGATACTGACCCAACTCGTACAGATCGCGACCGATTCAGGCGGCAGGCTGGCTCTGGGAGTCGAAGACATTCTAGGCCCTGACGACGGAACGGTCCGCGAGCCGCCCAGACCACCCGCGCCCACCCCGGCGAACCGGCGGGAGCAGAAGGCGGAGCCGACCGAAAAGCAGCCGGCCAAACCCGGCGGCGAACGCCCCAAGCGCGGTCGCGGTGGTGGCAGCAGACGCCGCTCGAAGGGCAAGTCTGAAGAGCAAACCCCACGAACGACCGCACCGCCGCCGGC
>JANQGB010000327.1 GCA_028277545.1 Phycisphaerae bacterium
CGCCTGGCAACGCCCGCCTGCCGGAACGCTACTCCCGACAGGTGCTCTTCGACCGCCTCGGCCCGGAAGGCCAGCGCCAGCTTCTCGACTCGCGGGTAACGCTGATCGGCTGCGGTGGGTTGGGCACGATGATTGCGGACACCCTGGTTCGGGCCGGCGTGGGGTTTGTTCGCATCTGTGACCGGGACTTCGTCGAATCCAACAACCTCCAGCGCCAGACGCTGTTCGACGAAGCGGACGTGGCCGGTAACCTGCCCAAGGCTGAAGCAGCCCGTCTCAAGCTCTGCGGCATCAACTCACTGGTCACTGTCGAGGCTGTCGTGGCCGACGTGAACCACACTAACATCGAGCGGTTCGCGGAAGACAGCGATCTGGTGCTGGACGGCACCGACAATTTCGAGGCCCGCTACCTGATCAACGACCTGGCAGTCAAGCATGCCATCCCGTGGGTGTATGGCGCGGTAGTCGGTTCGACCGGCCTGTGCCTGCCAGTTCTGCCCGGGAAGACTCCGTGTCTGCGATGCGTCTTCGAGACGCCTCCGCCCGCCGATATGACGCCCACCTGCGACACGGTGGGCGTGCTGGCCCCCGCAGTGGCGGTCGTCGCAGCGCTGCAATGCACCGAAGCCTTCAAGATCCTTAGCGATCGACTGGACGAGGTGAGCCGCCACCTGACCAGCATCGACGTCTGGGAACCCCGGATGGTGAACCTAAACGTCATGGCGCCCGGCCAATCCCAGGACTGCCCCTGTTGCCGGGGTGGTCGGTTCGACTACCTGGACGGGCGCAGCGTAGCCATGACCAGCAGCCTGTGCGGGCGCGACGCGGTTCAGATCAACCGCTCCGGAACCGAACCGGTGGACTTCGCACTGCTGGCCGCCAAGCTCCGACCGGTGTCGCAACAGCCGGTTGTCTACAACCAGTATCTGCTGCGCGCTCACCTCGACGGTCATGAAGTAACGCTGTTCGCAGACGGGCGAACCATCATCAAAGGGACGGACGATCCGGACCGGGCGCGATCCATCCACGCCAGGTATATGGGCGGTTGAGGAAGGAGCTGGCCCCCCTGCCACGGCCCGACCGGGCAAGACAAAGGCCCGCCCCCAATTGAGGGCGAGCCTGGATTCCACAACTGATCAGTCGATAACGACACGCCGGCAAACGCCCGGCCTGCTAGTCGGGACGCGGCCCCGGCGTGAACGGGTAGATCGGCTCGGTGGCACAGGTACCGGTCTGCCCACCACCACCGCCCCCTGTACCCTGGTTGTTGATCCCGAAGTACGGAATGCTGCAGGTCGGGTCTAACTCGTAGTCAGGGATGTCGGCGAACATCAGGGGAACGTCCGTCGGATCGCAGAAGCCGAAGATCGACCCGCAGGGGTTTAACGTGGTGAGTGTGGTCTCGCAGGACGGCAAAAAGCCGCTGGCACTGACGCTGCCGCTGGCCATGACGGCCAGGGTGACGAGCACCCGGCGCTTGGTCTTGCCGGATCGCTGATCCATCGATGTTCTCCTTCCACCTTAAAGGTGGGTCTACTGCGGTGCCCGGCGAAATCGAGTCCGGCGGCACCGTATCGCGGCAAGTGTATCAGCCCGTTCTGATGGGCGCTTGGTTCAGTACTACTATTCGTCCTCTTCCAGGGCGTTGCAGTCGGTGAAGAACGGACCACCGAGTACGCCGGTGCCTTCACCGGTCGAACCACCGGTGTCATCGACCTCGCCCACGTCAGCGCACGGGTCCACCAGTCCGCCGAGGGCGCCGTTGGTGCAGTCGAACATGAAGCAGAAGTCGATTGCGGACATGGCAGACGTCCCGGCCACCGAACCGCAGGTGGCTGTGCCGCTTGTGCAAAGATAGGCACCGCTGAGAATAAGAGACAACACGATTGCGCCACGGACGACGCGCTTCTGGGCCATGGGGTTCCTCCTCGCCACTTGGGCACGAGCGGGTCGACCGAACCGCGTGTCCGCCGATCCGCCCTTTCACACTGCGGGTTGAGTATACGCCTGCTCCCGCCCGGCATGCAAGGGGCGCCGGGCGGGGTTTTTCGCCGGCAGGGCAGCGGCTGCCACGCCCGGGACGGGCAGACCGATTACCCAGAATATTATAGTCGGATGCCAGGTGTCCCAAAAGCCGGTCAATTTATGGTTTTTGAAGTTTAGCGATTTCCTGCTCGTTAACGGGGCTGGTGAGTCCGTGCTCGGTAACTATGCCGTGAACCAATGCTGCCGGTGTCACGTCGAACGCAGGACAGTAGCACGGTACGTTGTCCGGTGCAGTTTGCCGACCGAAGCCACGGCGTATCTCGTCAGGGCTGCGTTCTTCGATGGGAATGGCGTTCCCGTCGGGCGCCGCCAGGTCCAGCGTCGAACTGGGAGCGGCCACGTAGAATGGGATGTCGTGGGCATTGGCCAGGACAGCCAGCGAGTAGGTGCCAATCTTGTTGGCCACGTCACCGTTGGCCGCGATCCGGTCGGCACCGGTCACGACGAGGTCCACCTTGCCCTGCTTCATCAGCAGGCCGGCCATGTTGTCACAAATAACGGTCGTGTCGATGCCGGCCCGATCGAGCTCCCAGGCGGTCAACCGCGATCCCTGTAGCAGCGGGCGCGTCTCGTCGGCGTAGACCCGGAACTGCCGCCCCCGCTCGTGGGCGGCATACAGGATCGCCAGGGCGGTGCCGTACTCGGCGGTGGCCAGGGCACCGGCGTTGCAGTGAGTCAGCACCCCCGCTCCCTCGGTCACGAGAGCCTCACCTGCCTGGCCAATTGCCCGGCACATGGCCGCGTCCTCGTCGCGGATCGCCTTGGCCTCCGCCAGCAGCGCAGCCTTCAGATCATTCACCGTGCCCGGCGTCCAGTCGGCCTTTCGCTTCATCCGCTCGATGGCCCAGAACAGATTCACCGCCGTAGGACGGGACGCCGCCAAGTGATCGCAGACGCTGGTCAGTTGGCGCAGGAATCTCTGCCGGTCTCCCCCCTGAAAGTCGCGGATGCCCAGGACGACCCCCATGGCGGCCGCTACACCGATGGCCGGCGCACCCCGCACGCACAGACGCCGTATGGCGCCCCACATCGTTTCGGTGTCGCCGCACTCGATGATCCTGACCTCGCCGGGCAGCAAGGTCTGGTCCAGGACTGCGGCGTAGCCATCCAGACCGCCGATCCACTCAATGCTTTTGGGTAGAGCCTGCTCGGTCATTATTTCGCCGGTTTCGCGTCCAACCGATCCCGCAGGGCCTGGTTTTTGCGCTCTACACTCTGGGCCAGGTCACTCTTGAAGGCCGCGATGGCCGCTTCGACCTTGCGATCGTGCTGCGCGATAATCTGGGCGGCCAGCAGAGCCGCGTTCTTCGCACCGGCCGATCCAATACCTACGGTGGCCACGGGTACGCCGGGCGGCATCTGCACCGTGCTGAGCAGCGCATCTACCCCCTGCAAGGGCCCGCTGACCAACGGCACGCCAATCACCGGCAGCGTCGTGTTGGCGGCGATGACACCCGCCAGCGTAGCCGACAGACCGGCGGCCGCAATCAGCACTTCCAGGCCTTTCTCCTTGGCGCTAGTCGCGAAATCATGCACCCGGGCCGGGGACCGGTGGGCAGACATGATCTCCACAGTGCATTCTATGCCCAGTTCCCCAAGCTGCTTGGCGCACAGCTCCATGATCGGCCAATCCGAATCGCTCCCCATCACCACAGCCACTCGCGGCGCCGCCATTCTCATGTACCTCCGGATTTAGTCTCTATTTCGGACCAGCAACGTGCCGAACCCGGTTCCCGGCGGTGATTGTAGAGTCTGGTCGATCGCTGACAACCGTTCCGCGCACATTCGGCGCCGCGTACACACGGGCGGCGCTCTCGCTCGCCGCTTCGAGATAGTCCAGGGTCGCGGTTCCTGCCCGGGCGGGCCGCCTAGATGTAGCCCAGATCCTGAAGTCGGGCCTTGATGATCTCTTCTTCTCCGGCGGTGTACTCGGCGCTGCGGTGCTTGGGCAGGTAGCCGAGAATCTCCAGCGTCGAAACGATACGGGTCACGCCCTGCTCGGGTGTGTCGGTATCGCTGTTGATGAAGACCTCGGGCTTGAAGGGTTCCTCGTACGGTGCATTGACGCCGGCTACGTGGGCAATCTCGCCGCGCTGGGCCCGCTCGAACAGGCCGGCCTGGTCGCGCTTGACGAGAATCTCGAGCGGGCAGCGACAGTAGACCTCGATGAGCCTCCCAACGTCCCGCCGAATGGCGTCGCGCATGTCGCGATAGGGCGACACTGCGGCCACGATGGCGATCACCCCGTTCCGGTTCAAGAGCTTGCAGTCGTAGGCGATGCGTTTGAGGTTGGCTTCGATCTCCTCGCGAGTGAATCCCAGCGACCGGTTGATCTCCTGGCGAATGCGGCCGGAATCTAGCACCTCACAGGCGTTGCCCCGGGCGCTCAGATTCTCGCGTAACAAAGCAGCCAGCGTGCTCTTGCCCGATCCGCTGAGGCCGGTGAACCAGACTGTGAAACCCTGATCATCCATCGTTGCGACCCATCATACCGATTGCGGCTCGTTCGGAAAGCCTCACGGCGACGCCGCGGCAGGAACTGTCAGTTCGATCCCTACCAGCGGCCAGTAGAAGAAGGCTACCAGCAGGAAAACCGTCAAGGCCACCGCTGTCAGCGGAATGCCGTACCGCGGAACGTCCAACAGTCGATAATAGCCCGATGCAAAGCAGATTGCGTTGGGCGGCGAGCTGATGGGCAGCGCGAAGGCCAAGCCGGAACTTATTCCCACGGCATAGGTCATGGCCAAGGGGTGGATGGCAGGGTCCGCCTGGGCACACAGGCCGTACCCCACCGGCAGCAGCACCGCCACCGCCGCCGCGTTGCTGATGGCGCTGCTCAGCGCCATGGTCAGGGCGACCATCACCACCAGCAACCAGGCCGGATGAACGTGCCCGCTGGGCAGAATCTGCTGGGCGAGCCAGAGAACGGCGTGGGTGTCCTTCATGGCCGATCCCAGGGCAATAGCCCCGCCGTACATGATGACCACACCCCAGTTGACGAACTCCTGAATGGAGCGCCAATCGGCGATGCGTAACACCGAAATGGCCACCGCTCCCGCCAGGGCGATGCTGGCCAGGTCCACACTATGCCCCAGGATTATCCAACACCCGACCGTCCCCAGCCCCACCACCGCAAGTCGGCGCTCGGGGCCGGACATGGGTCCAAGCTCCGCCACCCGCTGGTTGAGCATGCGCGTAGCCGGCGTGATGTCGGTCACCTCGGACTTCACAAATCGAAACAGCGTAAAGACCGCCACGGCTGTCAGTACGACGACCAGCGGCATGGAGGCCTTCATCCAACCCAGAAAACTCACCCCGTAGACCGGTGTGCCATCGGGGTCGCGGGCATGGTCGTGCAGCAATTCCAAGGCCAGCGGGGCCCGGGCTCCACCCAGGAAGGTGGCCACACCACCGATGATCGCTCCCCAGGCCAAACCGAGGAAAAGCACCTTGGCGTATCCGCTGCGGTACTTCTCCAGCTTCAGGCTGTCCGCGACCTCAAGCACGATCGGAAACATCATGGCGGCCACCGCGTGCTCGGGCATCCACATGGCCAGGAATGCGGCGGAGCAGGTTACGCCGGCAGCCAACAATCGCGGATGACGATCGAATCTCTGCAGCAGCACCAGGGTCATGCGCTTGGAGAGTCCGGTCCGAATCATGGCGGCTGCCATGACGAAGACACCGACAATGAAGAAGACGGCGCTGTTTCCAAAGTAGCCAAACGTCGCCCGAGGCGACGTGACGCCCAGAAGCGGCAACAACGCCAAAGCCAACAATCCGGTCGACGAAAGCGGTATATGGTTCGTCACCCACAGCGCGATGCAGATGACGAACACGGCCAGGGCGCCCTGGGCGGCGTGCGGTCGGGTGTACTGGGCCGCGTATTCCGGGTTCTCGTGATTCTGCAGTTGGTCGTAGGGCAGGCCGGTAGCTTCGTGAACCGGGCGCACCCAGGTGTCGCCCAGTAGCAGCACCGCCGCCACGACCAGGGCGGCGGCGAGAATCGCGTACCGGACACCCGCAGCCCGTGAGATTCTGGTCCGCTTCGCGTCGCCCATTGAGGTCAAAGTCTCCGCCCGTTAGCCCAACGGCTCAGGCAAGAACGTCCGTGCCGCGCCAGCCCGGACAATTGCTTATCGGCAGGCAGGGTACCGGGTCTAGTCTTTGGTTCCGATGTCATTGGTGAAGACCGATAGCACAATGAGGTTCTCCCGCCCCTCGTGCTCCTCGATGTACGACAGGAGCATCCCGATGCGCGAGCAGCAGTCCCTCAATAGCAGGCGATCATCAGCGCTGAGCTCGGCCAGGGTGGCGTGCAGAGCCGTCATGATCCGACCCAACTGGGCGTGCTCGCTACGCAGCCGCTCCACCTCCATCGAGAGAGTCGGACGCCGCTCTAGAACCGGCGCCAAATACCCCCCCTCCTCCTCGTACGCCATGTGCCGACTGTGGTGGGCTCGGAGGTGCTCGAACTCCCTCCTGAGTTCGCCCAACCAGATCTCGAAACCGCTCCTGGGGACCGCGGCGACCTTCCGGCGCAGTTTCCCGCTAAGCTCCGCCACCTTGGCGTGCTCCTCTCGCATCCACTTCCCAAAGTCTCGCGTGGCCATGTCCCTTATTCTCTCGGATTCGATGTCAGACTTGTGCCCAGGCGCTGCGACGCCGGCCGTGCGGCGGTAGCCTACCACAGCACTACACCGACTGCCAGCGCCGCAAGTGACTTCAGCGACAGTGGTTGCACGGGACTGCCGGAGAGCAGGCCCAGGTCTACATGCGCTGTCACCGGACAAATAGCACTCAGGCTGGCATCCACGGGCCATATTGGATGCCAGGGTACCTAACTATGCTTTTGGCTGGGCCGGGCCGCGCTGTTACACTGAGGACTAACGGCAGGTTGGTGGCTCGCTGGCGGCGCCGGCGTGCCACGTTTTTGGGGAGCGGAGGAGGCGAAGGATGATGCGACTGGTTGCTATCACGCTGGTGTTGATGGTGTCCTCCTGGTGCGGGGCTCAGCAGCCCAAGGCGGTCCCCCCGGACGCCCTGGATTACACCACCGCCGACGAGGCCAACCCGCTGCCAAAGTCGCTCACGCCTGCGGAGAGGCGGTTGCCCGCCGACCGCACGACGCGGGAGGACTTCGACTTCCGCGCTCCGCCGAGCGGGCAGGTCCGGTGCCCGGCGGAGTACGAATACTGCGAGGGTCTCTTCATCTCCTGGGAGGGCTACACGTCCACTCTGACCTCGCTGGCAGTGGGCATCACCACCGGTGACCCCGAGGCAACGGTCTTTGTCGTCGTCGATAGTTCGTCCGAGGCCTCCAGCGCCACCAGTACGCTGACCAGTGCCGGAGCGGATATGAGCCAGGTCGAGTTCATCGTCCGCGGTACCGACACCGTGTGGATTCGCGACTACGGCCCGCGTTTCATCTTCGAGGACGGCGTTCGGGCCATCGTCGATCACAACTACAACCGGCCGCGTCCCAACGACAACGCGTTCAACAGCTACCTGGCCTCGCTGTGGGGCGAAGATGATTACGACATTCCGTTGACCCACGGCGGCGGCAACTTTCACCTGTTCTCCAACGGCGACGCGTTCATGACCAGCCTGATCCTCACCGAGAACCCGTCGTTGACTGCTCAGGACGTGAAGGACCTTTACCAGGAGTACCAGAACCTCGACCTCACCATCTATCAGGGCTTCCCGACATCGTTCGACTCGACGCAACATATCGACATGTGGATGTTCCCGGCGGGCGACGACAAGATAATCATAGGTGAGTACTCGTCGACCACCGGCTCGCCCTACGTGATAACCGAGAATGCGGTGGCCGATCTGACCTCGCGGGGTTACACCGTCTACCGCACGCCGGGCTGGAACTCGGGCGGCACACACTACACCTACACCAACTCGGTGGTGCTCAATGACCAGGTCTTCATCCCCGAGTTCAACGGCTACGCTTCGCAGAACGCCCAGGCCAAGGCCGTCTTCGAGGCCGCGATGCCCGACCACACCGTCATCCCGGTGGACTGCTCCTCCATCATTCATGCCGCCGGAGCGATACACTGCATCGTCATGCACGTGCCCGGCTATCTGCCAGGCCTGCGGGTGACGCCAAGCACCTCCCTGGAGGCAGCGGGCGAGTCCGGCGGACCGTTCACGCCGGGCAGTATGGAATACACGCTGGCCAACACCACCGAGGAACCTATCGACTACGAAGTTGCCCACAGCGAAGCCTGGGTATCACTAAGCAACACCTCCGGCACCATACCGGCCAGCGGCACCGCCACGGTTACCGTCTCGATCAACGCGGCGGCGGAACTGCTGGGTAACGGGGTCTACGAGGACGCGGTCCAGTTCACCAATACGACCAGCGGCAGCGGCAACACCACCCGCCGCGTCACGCTGACGGTGGGCGTGCCGGAGCTGGTTCATAGTTTCCCGATGGACTCGGACCCCGGGTGGAGCACGACCGGGCTGTGGGCCTTCGGCCAGCCAACCGGCGGCGGCGGGGCTTACGGCGGGCCGGAC
>JANQGB010000596.1 GCA_028277545.1 Phycisphaerae bacterium
CGCACGGGCTCAAGGTGAACATGAGCGGCCTGCTGTTCAACATCGTGGGTTACGGTGTGAACCGGGAGACCGACCAGATCGATTACGACAACATCAGGCAACTGGCCAGGGAGCACAAGCCCAAGCTGCTCATCTCCGGAGCCAGCGCCTACCCGCGTACCTTCGACTTCGACAAGCTCAGCGAGATTGCCCACGAGGTTGACGCGGTGCACATGGCAGACATCGCCCACATCGCGGGGATGGTGGCCGTCGGACTGCACCCGTCACCGGTGCCGACGGCCGACTTTGTAACGACGACCACGCACAAGACCTTGCGCGGTCCCCGGGGCGGGATGATCATGTGCAAGGCGGATTGGGCCAAGAAGTGCGACTCGCGGGTTTTCCCGGGTACGCAGGGCGGCCCGCTGATGCACTGCATCGCCGGCAAGGCGGTTGCCTTCGGCGAGGCTCTCAAGCCGGAGTTCAAGGCCTATCAGCAGCAGATTCTCAACAACGCTCAGGCACTGGCCCAGGCGCTGGTTGAACTGGGCAACCGTCTGGTCTCCGGCGGTACGGACACGCATCTGATGCTGCTGGACCTTCGCCCGGCCTATCCCGACGTGACTGGCGCCCAGGCTGAGAAGTGGCTCGAGCAGGCCGGCATCGTGACCAACAAGAACATGATTCCCTTCGACGAGCGCAAGCCTGTCGAAACCTCGGGTTTACGGCTGGGTACGCCGGCCCTGACCACTCGCGGCCTCAAAGAGGCCGACATGAAGACCATTGCGGGCTGGATCGACCAAGTGCTGCGTTCCCAGGGTGATGAGAAGGCCATCGAGCAGGTCGGTGCCGACGTGCGGGACATGTGCGACCAGTTCAAGCTGCCGTGAGGACAGGACGGCTACTCGCGCTGCGGGCGGCTGGCTGGCTGCCGCTGCTTGTCTGCGGCCTGCCGCTGGCCGGCTGTACGCCCGCTGCCAGAGTAAGTCTGCTCTCGGTGGAGCCCAAGCACCTGGCCCGGCGGGGGCCGCTGATCCAGCACTTCGAGCTAACCGAGGGCTACTTCTGGCATGACGGGCAGGGGCAACTCTGGCTGGCGTTCTCCGAGTCGAACCTGGCTCCCGAGACCAGCGTAGGCCGCGAGTCGTTCGAGATGTCGCTGGTGCTGGAGGAGGCTCCGGCGGGTGAAGGCCGCGATTACGCAGCCAAGCGGCGCACCTTGCGGGCCATGATCGCCGATCACGGCCGATGGACACGCTACGGCTCCTACTATGGCGTGGTGACCGTCTGGTTTGAGGATTATACCAAGGACGTCCTCTGCGGCCGCTTCCAGATCTGGGCCAACCAGCAGGAGTACAAGTTCTGGCGGGACCATTGGGGCAGCGACCGCAAGGTCCTCTTCGTCGGCGAAGAGTTCACTGCCGTCCGCGATGCCACTCGCGGAGAGGAAATCCGCCAGCGGACCGAGATCGACGAGCTTAAGCGCGCGCCCTACCAGCCGGTTCCCCGACGCGTGACCGGCCCTCCGGTCGAGACGCGGCCAGACGAACGAGGCTAGTCCGCTACCAGCCCGGGCGTCTCCAGCCGACGGTTCGAAGGCGAA
>JANQGB010000607.1 GCA_028277545.1 Phycisphaerae bacterium
AAATAGACATCTGGTAGCGATGCGTCCGGCTTATCTCCGGCGGATGGAAAGGGACTTCCCCCATGGCAGAGAATCCCAGATCGGCACAGCCGGACCCCGCGCCAGGTGCCACGTCCGGGCTGGCCATCACGGTGCTGGCCGGCGGACCGAGCGACGAACGTGAAGTGAGCCTGCAGAGCGGAGCCGCCGTTGCGCAAGCCCTCACCCGCCTGGGGCACCGGGTGACCACACGCGACATAGACCAGGCCGACCACTCCGCACTGGACATACCGGCCGACTGTGTATTCATCGCTCTACACGGCGAGTTCGGGGAGGACGGCCAGGTCCAGGAGCTGCTCGACCGTCGCGGTTTGCGATATGTCGGGGCGGACGCGCGTGCCTCGGCGCTGGCCATGAACAAGGCAGCCACCAAGGCCCGACTGGCCGAGGCGGGCATCCCGACGCCGGATTACCAGGTCTGTCAGCAAAACACCCGCCATGGCGACATGCCGGGTGCCAAAACTCTGTCACCGCCGGTGGTGGTCAAGCCGGTGAGCTCCGGCAGTAGTGTGGACACCTTCATCGCCAGCGACCAGGCCGCCACGCGCGCGGCCTTGGACTGCGTGATCGAGAAGTTCGGCAGCGCCCTGGTCGAACAGTACATCGATGGTCCGGAGCTGACTGTCGGGATTCTCGGTGACCAGGCACTGCCGGTCTGCCAGATTCGTACCAAGCGGCAGTTCTACGACTATCAGGCCAAGTACATAGACGACGACACCGAGTACCTCTTCGACATCGACCTCCCGGAGCAGCTGCTGCGCCGGGTTCAGGACCTGAGCCTCAAGGCCCACCGGGTCACCGGGTGCGCCGGTTTCAGCCGCGTGGATTGGATGGTGGCCGACAAGACACTCAGTCCGTACGTTCTGGAGATAAACACGATTCCCGGCTTCACCAGTCACTCCCTGCTGCCCAAAGCCGCGGCACGGGTGGGCATCACGTTCGATCAACTCTGTCAGCGGATAGTTGATCTGGCGATCAGCCGGAACGAAGTCCGCTCTGCCGCCGCCCACAGCGTGTAACACTATGGCCAAGACCAAGGGCAGCAAGAAGGGCAAACGCAAGTCCGCCAAGTCTGACCAGCCGGGTTGGTTCGCCTCCCTCGAACCCGAGCAGCGCCGGCGTGTGGTGAGAGTCTCGAGCGGAATCATTGCCCTGCTGATTGCAGCGGTCGGTGCGAGCATCGGCATGAACAAACTCGAACGGCGTGTGCAGGGGCATGAGCGGTTCGCCGGCCCGCCGGAGATCGTGCTGATTGCCGCCCCGCAGGGACTGGAGTCGATAATCCTCGACCGGCTGGCTCCGCTGACGGCCACGGTCTGGACCGACCCGCAATTGTGTGAACTTGTGGTCGCGGAATTGAATCGTGTTGCCTGGGTGCGGAAGGTAGAGAGTGTCCGCAGGATTCCACCCGGGCGGATCGAGGTTCGGTGCGAATACCGCACACCGGCGGCCATGGTGCAGGATAGAGGTGAGTTCGTGTTGATCGACTCGGAGCGGGTGCGTTTGCCGGGTCGTTATCCGTTCTCGACGGCCTACCCCCTGATCCAGGGGGTGGCCGCCACGCCGCCGGAAGCCGGCCAGCAGTGGGACGTGCCCGACCTCGCAGCCGGCCTGGCGATCCACGAGCGGCTGGGCCCTGAGCCGTTCGTCGACCAGGTGACCGCGGTCCGGGTGCACAACTACCGCGGCCGCGAGAATCCGCACCTGGGGCACATCGTGCTGGCCACGGACCGGGCCGGCGGTCGAATCATCTGGGGATCGGCCCCGGGTGAGGAAATCGAAGAGAATTCCACCGATCAGAAGCTCGTCATCCTGCGCCGGAACCACGAACAGTACGGCCGTATCGATGCTGGCCGGGCGGTGATCGACATCTCGACCTTCCCGGGGCAGTTCACAACTCCGGCTGGTGCGGCAGATGGGGCAGGCGAAATTGCCCTGCGGCGCAACCAAGGCTAGAATTCCAAAAATAATGGGGCCCGGTAGCCGAATCCGCTTCCAGAGGTGCCAGTAGCCATGAACGATCTCTCGCACATCCTGGAGCAGGGGCAACGTTTCGTCGAGCAACACGTCCCGCCGGACGCGATTCCACCTGTTGTGCCGGTGGCGATCGTGATTCTGGCGGTGGGTGTGCTGGTCAGCGTGCTCGGTGCCCGTCTTATCAGGCCCTTGCTGACCATCGGCTTTGCCGCGGCCGGCGGGTGGCTCGTACTCAAGCAGGTCTGTACCTGTTTCATACCGCAGCCTGTGGCCGCCGTCATCGGGGCGATTCTCGCCGGCGGTTTGGGCTATTTCCTACACCGGCTTTGGGTCGGAATCGGCGCCGCGGTGTTGTTGACCACCCTGGCGTTGGGTGTGTTCGGGTACTTCCAGATCCTGCCGGAGGTCTCCACCTTCGAGGAAACCAGCCCCACCGTTGCCGCTCGAGAGGCCGGTGAGTTTGCCCTGCTTACGCCGGACGAGCAACGACAGTACATGGAGCGCAGCCCGGAGAAGTGGGCCCGCGACTTCTGGTCTCATGTGACGGACCGGCAGGCCGGTGTGCAACGAAACGTGGCCCTTATCGGCGGGATCGCCGCGCTGGTGGGCCTGCTGATCGGCGCTTGCGCCACCAGATTCGCACTGATCGTCTCCACGTCGCTGTTGGGCACGTCGCTGGTGGTTACGGGGCCCATGCTGCTCGGGGCCCGTCTCTGCGGCGAAGCTTATCGGTCCGCCCTGGATCAACCCAACCTGCTGGCCGGCGCCGGCGCTGGGTTGCTGCTCTCGTCGCTGATCCTCCAGGCGCTGCTTAACCGCCGCCGCCCGGAACGACCCACCCTGGAATCGGACCAATAACAAAACATATTGCATACTACCCGGTGTGATGAATCGCCGGGTGAGGTGTGCATTGTGATTACATCGGTAAGCGAGTGGGTAACGTACCTGCAGACAACGGGCGGTCTGCTTGGCATCCCGCTGGTGCTGGCGGGTCTGATCCTGGCAGCGGCCGGCTATCGACTCTGGCAGGTCGCGGTCGTGCTGAGCTTTGGCGTGGTTGGCGCCGCCGCGGGACTTTCCCTGGCCAACTCAAACGACGGTGCCTGGCTATACGCCCTGATCGGCGGGCTGGTGTGCTCGGTCGTTAGCGGGCTGAAGACGCGCTACTCCGTCTGTGTACTGGGCGGCATCATCGGCGGCGGCTTGTTCAACTACCTCTTCGCCGGTTTCGGCCTGACCGACAGCCTGGTACTGATTTTGACCGGCCTGGGCTTCGTGGTTTTTGCTGCCCTGTCCTTTCTGGACACGCGGCAGGTCACTATCATGGTCACCGCGTTCGAGGGAGCGGTGCTCTTTGTGTCGGGTGCGGTGGCGTTCGTGGCGGAAGTGCCTGGCCTGTTCAACTACTTCCGCAACATGGCCACCGGCAGCATGATCTTCCTGCCGTTCCTGCTGTTGGTGCCTACGGTAGGCGGGGTGCTGCTTCAGATGGCGGACGCCAATCGTAAGGACAGTGGCCTGACCGGCGGCTAGAACTGGCCGGCCGCGGTCTAGCCGGTCACGCCACGACGGCCAGCGAGGTGCTCGTGCAGACCCAGCGCGTTGGCGTCGCCGTTGACGACTTCGGCTTACCTGTCAAGGATGGCCTGCAGCGGGCGGCCCACCTCGGCTTCCGCGCCGTCGAGATCGGCGCCACCACCGGAGACGTTCAACCCGAACAACTCAGCGAATCGGGGCGCCGGCATCTTGTCCGCTACCTGAACAACCTGGGCCTGGCGGGCGCCGCACTGAGCGCCGAACCTGGCGGGCCTGGGCTGGCCGACCCAGGGGTGGTCGATGCCCGCGTCAATCAGACGCGGAAGATCATTGAGTTGGCGGCAGAGTTGGGCTTTCG
>JANQGB010000617.1 GCA_028277545.1 Phycisphaerae bacterium
GTAGCCAATCGGCTTCCCACGACTCGCTTGACCTGCGCTGCCCTGCTCCTGACCCTGGCGCTAGCCGCCCTGCCGGGCTTGGCCCAGAGTGACGTCCGCCAGCCATCGCCCAGTGCTGATATGTCGGTTGAGGAGTTGTTCGAAGACTACCTCCACTTCGCCCAGTTGGGGAAGTTCGATCTGGCCGACGCCTACGCACAGCAGCTTCTACAGCACCCGGACCTCGACCCGGTGGAGTTGCTGGCTATCGCCGACCGCAACAAGCGCAGTATCGACACTCTGATGCTGATCATCGGGAAGTCGTCCATCGCCGACAGCGCCAACCAGGTGCTCGAGGTTCTGCGGCGCGGTGAGTTCGAGTTAAGGAAGGATGTAGCCCGAATCAAGTCGAACGTCGCGAAGCTGGGCGGGCCGCCGCAGATGGAGCACGACGCTATCGAGCGTCTGATCGAATCGGGCGAGTACGCCGTTCCCTGGATGCTTCAGACCCTGCAGGACCCCGACCAGGAGAAGCTCCATGCCCGGGTCCTGGCAGCCCTGCCCAAGCTGGGGCGGGCGGCGGTCAACCCGCTGGTGATCGCGCTACAGGTGGACAACCCGGTGCTCAAGGCGCAAATCATCGAAGTCCTCGATCAGATGGGCTATGTCCAGGCGGTGCCGTACCTGCTGCGGATCGTATCCGATTCAAGCGAGACGCCGGCCACGAGGCAGTTCGCCGCCACCGCGGTCGAGCATATCGGGCGGGCCAGGCAACAGAAGATCTCCGGCTCCGCCGCTCTGTGGTTCTTCGGGCTGGGCGAGCAGTTCTACAACGAACACGGTTCGGTGGCGGCTGATCCGCGATTGCCGATGGCCAACGTGTGGTACTGGGATGCCGAGGCCGCATTTCCGCGGGCGGTACCGGTGCCTCAGCGCGTCTTCGGGTCAGTGATGGCCATGCGCTGCTGCGAAGAGGCTCTGCGCATCGATCCTGCCAACGACGCCGCTATTGCTCTGTGGTTGGCAGCAGAGTTCCGCCGCGCGGCCCGTCTGGGCGTCGATGTGGCGGATCCTGAGCCCGGGGCCGCGCAAGAGAACGACGAGACCCGGCCGGCAGACTACCCGCCCAGCCAGTATTTCGCTCGGGCGGCCGGGGCACGCTACGCCCTGCTGGTGCTGAACCGGGCTGTCAAGGATGGAGACGCCGCGGTGGCATTGGGCGCTATCTCGGCACTCCGGGTCGTGGCCGGCGAGTCGTCGCTGATAGGCCCGGAGGACTTCAAGCAACCGTTGGTCCAGGCCCTGCAGTTTCCCGACCGCGTGGTGCGGCTGCGGGCCGCCCTGGCCCTGGGCAACGCCTTGCCCAAGACGCCCTTCTCCGGGGCCGAGTTGGTCGTGCCGGTCCTCACGGGGGCCTTGTCTGCTGCCGGAACCGAGCAGTTTGTGGTCGTGGATAGCGATGCTGACAACCTGAACCGGGTGGCCAGCGAGTTGCGCCAGTTGCCTGCCAAGGTGATTGCCGAGTCCAGTTTCTACAAGGCCATGGATCGAGCCCGGACGGAGTTTGATGGGGTAACCGCCTTCTTCCTGGCCACGGACATCGGTGCCCCCGACCTGGCCACCGCCGTGCAGGGCCTGCGCGGGGAGTTCCTGCACGCCGCGACACCGGTCATCCTGCTGGCCAAGCCGCAGAACGCCACGCTGGGCCGCGACCTCGGAGCCGGTACCGGCAACCTGGCCGAAATCAGGGCTGATGCCGATTTGGCCGCGATTCCGGAACTGCTGTCTACGGTGCGTGCCCGCACGGGCCAGACGGCACTGGGGCAGGAGTTGGCGCTGGATCTGGCCTTGGAGACGGCGCTCACCCTGCGCCGCATCGCCATCGACGGCCGGACCGTCTTCAACTACACCACCGCTGAGCCGGCCTTGGTCGCCGCTCTGAGCGCCGAGGACGAGGAGCTGCGGATCCGTTCTGCGGCCGTGCTATCGCTGATTCGAACCTCCACCGCTCAGCGGGCCATCGCCGACGTCGCCCTGGACGAGGCCGCGACCTCAACGCTGCGTCTGGCGGCGTTCGAGTCGCTGGCCGAGTCAGCCAAGCGGTTCGGCAACCAGCAGGATCAGGCCCGCGTCGACCGGCTGATCGAGATCGCCCGCACTGAACCCGACATGGTGATGCGCACCGCCGCCAGCCGGGCCCTGGGCAGCCTGAACCTGGCAGACAACAAGGCCAGCGAGATCATTCGCAGCTTCTATCGCGGGTAGCCCCCCTAACTCGTCGCCCCACCCAGCGTCGGCGCAGTCGCCGGGGCCGGGGTATGCGCCGTCGGTTTGCCACGATGCCCATCCAGTAGTCTGCTGCCGACCGCCCCGCCGCCCGGTTCACGAGGTCGATAGCCGCCGCACTCACCGGAAATAGGCGCGCTTTGGACTGGAGTTAGACCGGCGGTTCTGCAATGATTTAAGGAAGTTCATGCGACGTGCAGGCGCCGGGGGTGCGGCGCCGGGCGCGTTCCGTTTCGAAACGTCGAGGGCACCGGGCACTTGACAACTCCATTTCACCAGGTCGGGAGGATCCTGATGACGCGTAAGCAGCAAGGTAGAACTACGTTCTCATCCGTAACTCGTCATTGCGCTGTGGGGCTGGCGGTGGTCTGCATGCTGGCCGTCCTGGCGCTGCCCGCCGTCGCGCCGGGGCAGACTATTGCCGTGTCCACCGCCACCGGCCTGGTCATCATGGAAGACGGGACTGTTTGGGGCTGGGGCGACAACACCTACGGCCAACTGGGCACAGGGGATTCGCAGGAACAACTCATCGCCGGCCCCGGACCGGACCTGACCGGCGTCGTAGCGGTGGTATCCGCGGGCTGGCACAGCCTGGCCCTGCTCGAGGACGGCACCGTCTGGGCGTCTGGCTGGAACCTCTCGGGAGAGCTCGGCAACGGGACCAGCGGCGACCCAGAGTACAGCCCGCTGGAGGTCAGCGGACTGACAGACGTGGTCGCCATCGACGGCAACTCGGATTTCAGCATGGCCCTGAAGTCCGACGGCACGGTCTGGGCCTGGGGCGACAACACCTACGGTAATTTGGGCGACGGCACCAAAGTCAAACGACACACTCCGGTCCAGGTCTCCGACCTGACCGACGTAATCGCCATCTCGGCGGGCTGGGACCATGGCCTGGCTTTGAAGTCTGACGGCACGGTCTGGACCTGGGGCAACAACTCGGAGGGCTACCTGGGAGATGGTACGACGGAAGAGCGGCTAACGCCGGTGCAGGTGCGCGGGCTGGAGAATGTCGTGGCCATCGACTGCGAGTGGGCACACCGCCTGGCACTGACGCGCGACGGCACGGTAATGGCCTGGGGAGACAATCTCTGGGGCCAGTTGGGAAGGGAGATTCATGAAGACTGGGCCACGCCGGCAGCGGTACCCGAACTGGACGACGTCATAGCCATCGCCGCGTCATCCACGCACAGCATGGCGATCAGGAGCGACGGCACGGCCTGGGCCTGGGGCAGTAACATCGTCGGCCAACTTGGCAATGGCGAGCCAGAGAGCACCCCCCAGCCGACGCCCGTGCGGGTCTTCGGGCTGACCGGGGTAGTCGAGATCGAGGGCGGTTATACCTCAAGTCACGCGATTCTGGCGGACGGCACCGTGTGGGCCTGGGGGCTTGTTGAGTCCGGCGGCCTGGGTGATGGCATGCAGGAGCAGGCGGAGATTCCCTACCAGGTGTTCGGTGGCGTCAGAGCGCCCGACGTTGAGATCACTGGGGGCATCGAATGGGTATCGAGCTACCGGGTGGCGATCGGATCACACGCGACCGTAGACTTGTGGTGCCCCGGTGCTGTCTCCGGCGCCAGGGTGGTGCTGGAAGATGCAGCCGGAGTCCAACTGGAGGCGGATGCAAGCATTGAGTCGGACGGGCATGGCCGGGCCATCTTCGATCTCACCGATGCCACAGCCGGCAGCTACGAATTGCTGGTCATCAACCCGGACGACGAAGAATTCACCGGCGCGCAGCCGTTTACCCTCCAGGCGGAGCGGAACCTGAACTTGTGGGTCAGCGTCCTGGCCCGCGACAGCGTGCGGATCGGAGAGCCCCAGGCCTTCAACATCGCCTTCGGCAACACCGGCAACATCGACGCCGTCGCCCTACCGCTGTGGATAACAGGAATCCCGCTTGACGCGGAGTGGGAGTTAGGCGTTGAACTCTCCGAGCCCGTCTTCAACTCCGGCGGCATGCTGGGTGACGCCCTTGACTTCGACGATTTTGACAAGCACATCACGGGTGATGACGAGATCGCCATCCCGCTGGTAATCCCGGTGCTGCCCGCGGGCGGCACCGGTAACGTTCGACTCCTGATCACGATTCCGTCCGAACGGGAATTCGAGCTGGCAGCCCAACTCAACGCCCCTTACTACAGCTCGCCCCTCAACTCGGCCTGGCAGGAGTGCATGGAGGCAGCGGCGGAGAACTTCCTGCTGCGGCTGCCACCCGGCGTAGACTGCGCCTACGGTGTCACGCAACTGGCCGAGTCGGCCGTCGAGTGGCGTAAGGCCAAGGGCTTCTGGGCCCACGTGGACTTCGCCATCGCCTGGGTCGACGCCGCCGTACAGTGCTCGACGGAATTCACCGCCGCGTTTCCGCCGGCGGCGGCTGTAGCGGCCGTGTTCGAGGCCGTCCTGGACGTTCCGCTGGCACTCTACGGAACAGTAAAGGACTGCATTAAGGCCTTGAAGAAGGACAAGAAGAACGTAAACGCGATTGGCTCCATCGACCCCAACGAGAAGGTGGCAGCATCGGGCGTGGGCGCGGGCAAGTACCTGCGCAGCAGCGAGCCGCTGCGCTACGCGGTCTTCTTCGAAAACCTGGAAAGCGCCAGTGCCGCGGCCCGCGACGTGGTTATCACCGACCAACTCGATCCCGAGACGATGGACCTCGACACGCTGCAACTAGGCCTGATCACCTTCGGCGACCGTATGATCGAACCGCCGCCCGGCCTCCGGGAGTACTCCACCGAAGTCGACCTGCGTCCAGAGATGAACCTGCTTGTTGACATTGACGTGACACTGGATGCCGAGGCCGGCGTGCTCACCTGGGTGTTCACCTCGCTGGACCCCGACACCGGCGAGACCCCCGAGGATGCCGAAGCCGGCTTCCTGCCGCCGAACGTGAATCCGCCCGAGGGCGACGGCAGCGTACTGTTCACGGTGATGCCCGTCGCGGACCTGACTACCGGAACCGAGATTCGCAACGAGGCCTCCATCGTCTTCGACGTCAACCCACCGATCGAGACCGGCGAGGTGCTGAACACGATCGATATCGGCCCGCCCTCGAGTGAAGTGGCCGCCCTACCCAACAGCCAGACCGAGACAGACGTCGCCGTCTCCTGGGGTGGGGACGACGGCGATGGCTGCGGGATCGAGTCGTACACCATCTACGTATCCGAGGACGGTGG
>JANQGB010000647.1 GCA_028277545.1 Phycisphaerae bacterium
TTTGTGAACGAGCCGCCAGCTTCAGCTTACGCGGACGATCACCTGCAATGAACGCGACATACCAGAAGCACGTCCGCGCGAACTGAAGTTCGCGGCTCGTTGGTGCTGTTGGTGTACGTTGGTGCGTTGTTACCTGGCGACCTCCGGCGAGGGGATCCTGAAGAAGAAGGCGTACAGAACCGGCACGACGATCAGCGTAAGCACGGTGGCGAAGGTCAGGCCGAACATTATGGTGACGGCCATGGCCACGAAGAAGGCGTCGGCTATCAACGGGATCATGCCCAGCACGGTGGTCAGGGCGGCCATGGATACCGGCCGCACACGGCTGACGCCGGAGTCGACCACTGCTTCATACGGCGTCTTGCCGCTGCTTATCTGGGTGTTGATCTCGTCTATCAGCACGATGGCGTTCTTAATGAGCATGCCCGCCAGGCTCAGGAAGCCCAGCAGGGCCATGAATCCGAAGGGCTGACCGGTAACCAGCAACCCGGCCGACACGCCGATGATGGCCAGCGGCACGGTCAGAAAGATGATCAGCGGCTGCCGCAGGGCGTTGAACAGGCATACCACCACCAGCACCATCAGCAGGCCGGTCACCGGCAGTTGGCCCGCTAGTGCCGCCTGAGCGTCACCTGAATCCTCGTACTCGCCGCCCCACTCCAGCGTGTACCCGGTGACCCCGAGTGCTTCGCACTGTTCCGCGAACCGTTCCTCGACATTCGGTCGCAGCCGTTCGAGGACGTCAGCGGCCTCGCCGATTCTGGGATCGCACTTGACGGTCAGACAGGGCAGGCGGTCCCGGCGCCGCACGATCGAGTTCTCCGAGCGGGATTCGAAGCCGCGCACCACCTGGCGGATGGGGATGGCCCGGCCGGCGGCGGGGCTCCACATCTGCACGTCGTTGAGGTTGTCCACGTTCTCGCGCTCGGCTTCGGGGCTACGGCCGATGATGGGTAACAGGTCGTCACCCTCGCGGTAGATGCCGATTCGCATGCCTTCGGATGCCGCCAGTAAGGCCTGGGCGATGTCGGATCGAGTTATGCCCGCATCACGGGCCTGTGTCTCGGCCACGATGGGGCGGATCAGCGGCACGCGCTGGCGCCAGTCGTCGCGCACGTCGGTTGCGGTGGGCTCGGCCAGCATGATCTGCGCGGCACCGGCGGCCAGCTTGCGCAGCACGTCCGGGTCGGGCCCGCGGAAGCGGGCATGGATCTTGGCCGGGTCACCAGGCCCCAGTACGAACTTGCGCGAGAAGGCCTGGGCGTCCGGGAAGTTCTCTTCCACGTAGTCCTGGATGACGGGTATCAGGCCGTCGATCTTGCGGTAATCGTCAACGCCGACCAGCAACAGGCCGTAGGCGTCATTGGCCTCCTCGGGCGAATAGGTCAGCAGAAAACGGGTGGCCCCCTGCCCGACGAAGGTAGAGACGTCGGTTATGTCGTCCAGCGAGGCCACATGCTGCTCTATCTGCTTCAGGTCGGCTTCCGTTCTGGCGAGTTGCGTGCCCTGCGGCAGCCAGTAATGCACCAGGAACTGCGGGCGCGTGGACGGCGGGAAGAAGCTCTGCTTGACGTGCCCGAAACCGACGACGGCCGCCACCAGCAGGGCAGCCAGGACACCAACAGTCATCCAGCGGAACCGCAGGCAGGCCGTCAGGAAGGCCCGGTAGCCGCGGAAGAGGAGCCCGCCGTAAGGGTCGACGTCGCCCGCCTGGGCCTTGACCTTGAGAAACATCACGCCGAACAGCGGGGTGACGGTTATGGCCAGCACCCAACTCATCATCAGCGAGATCAGAATCACCTGGAAGAGTGACCGGCAGTACTCGCCGGTCGAATCCTGCGACACACCGATGGCGGCAAAGGCCAGGACCGCAACCACCGTAGCGCCAAACAGGGGCCAGATGGTCTGGCCGACGATGCTGGTGGCGGCCCGAACGCGATCCATCCCTCTCTGCAGGTTAATCAGGATGCCCTCGACGACCACGATGGCGTTGTCGACCAGCATGCCCAGGGCGATGATCAACGCCCCCAGGCTGATGCGCTCCAGCATGATGCCCTTGATCTGCATGACGATGAACGTGGCCAGCACGGTCAGCAACAGTATGGCGCCGATGAGCACTCCGCTGCGCAGGCCCATGGCCAGC
>JANQGB010000695.1 GCA_028277545.1 Phycisphaerae bacterium
CTGAAACAGCGCGAAGTCGCCGAGGTCCACATCGCCATCGCCGTCGTTGTCCGGGCACTCGCAAGCCGGTATGACGGCAACGCCCGGACCTTCCATACAGTTCGGCAGTTCGGTGAAATCGGTGAGGTCCACGTCGCCGTCGTCGTCGCAATCGCCTTCCACCGCGCACAGGCCAGGTGAGCAGGGCACGCGGTCGCCCAGATAGTCCCCGGCCAAGAACACACATTCGTCGGGTTCCGTGATTTCGCAATGGCCGTCCGGGAAACAGCACGCGCCGCCGATCGTTGTGGACACGCGCACCGTGCCGTCAAGCGGCCAGACTTCCAGGAAGAGAATGTCTGTCTCGGAGGCAATCTCGAAGGGCATGTCATCCGTGTTGACGCTGCGGCTGTCCCAGCTAATCGAGTCCCAGGTGCCGGTGATGACGGCTTTCCACCAGTACGTGCCAGGGCTCAGGCCGGTGGTCACGTAGGTGTAGGCGCTGCCGTCCCCAAAGGCCCACATAGCGGTGTCTGGGTGGGACGGGTCCCAGCCCTGGAAGTCGCCGACCGCGGTCCAGGTGGCCGGGTCGCAGTAGTCGGGAAGCGGCAGGCGGTGGATCTCCCGGAGCCACCCGTCGGCGTAAACGTTGCCGTCGTAGGTGATCAGTACCTCTCCGTCGGCATCGGCGAAGCACCAACTGTTGAAGACCGGCCAGTTGGCATGGGCCGGCGCACCCCATGGCAAACCGTTGGTGATCTTGAACTCGTGCCGGCTGCCGGGCGCCAGGCCTGAGTAGAACCGCTCCCAGATCCGGCTGCCGGGGAGTGTCTCAGTCATCGGATCGGAGGTCGGATCCCAGCCCTGAAAGTCGCCAGCCACGTGCGGGTTATCGAGGCTCAGGCGATCGAACCCGACGTGCAGGGAATAGTCGAAGACCTCCGTGTAGCTGCCGAAGTGCGAGAGGCGGATAAGGACCGTCTCATGGGCGATCATTTCCCAGGAGATGGCCGAGTCGCGGAGCAAGTCGACGTCCGCCCCCGTACAAGCGGCGGGGTCACTGCCGACCTGCCAGTCGTCGTTGCATGCCAGCTCATTATCCTGCGTCCCCGGGCAGAACGCCTCATGAACAGACAGCACGGTGTCCATTCCCAGGTCAACACCGGGGGCGTCGTGCGTACCGCAGGTATTAACTCGGAGCGTGCCGTCCGCCGGCGCGGTGAAAGAAAACCAGACGTCGGGAGTGGCGGACGAGTCTCCGCACGACGCGCTGCCGTCGTTGGTCGCGCCGAGCAGCGTGCCGGCCACGGTCTCGCCGTCGGTGACGACGTATGCCGCCGGGCAGTCGTCGTTGTCCGGCGGCTGGGCGGACTCCACGAACACCCGCGCGACGCCCTTCAGGGCGTCAACCAGCAGGTAGAAGACCTCGGTGGTGTCGGTGATCTCGAACGCCATGTCGGCGGCATTGGTGCTGCGGGCGTCGGCGCCGACGGCATCCCACGACCCGGTCAGGACGGCTTTCCAGTAGTGGGTACCCGGGGGCAGCCCGCTCCCCTGGTACTCGTAGATGTGGCTACCGGGAGCTGTCTCAGTCATGCCCGTCGTTGGGTTCGACGGATCCCAGCCCTGGAACCCGCCGACGGCCGTCCACGTGCCCGGATCCGAATAGGCAGGCAGGTGCAGGCGATGGAGGGCGGGCACCCATTTGTCGGTATGCACGTTACCGTCGTACCGGATGGTGATATCGCCGTCCGGGCCAGCGAAGCACCAACTGTTGTAGACCGGGAAGTTCTCGTGCAGGACGTGGTCCCAGGGCAGGCCGTTGGTGACCTTGAACTCGTAGCGTGCGCCGGGGTCGAGTTCCAAATAGGTGTACTCCCATTCACCGCCACCAACGTACGCCATCGGTGAGCTGGTGGGGTCCCAGCCATTCCAGTCTCCGGCGACGTGTGGCTGCGGGATGGCCGGGTCGCACAGAACGGAGCCGGCATCGCAGCTAGTATTGTCGCCCCAGAATGTGTCGCCGTCGGCAAGACAGTCGTCGGCCGTTGTGTTCTCGCAGGTGCCATCCCAGCGGCAACAGGCTCCGTGAGCCTCGGTGGTGAGGCAGCACGTGAGCCCGGTATTGGGGTAAGAGACGCACTCGGGATCGGCGGTGTAATCACAGCGAGAATAGGCTCCGCCGTTGTAATCTGAGCCTGACCACGAGAACTGGCAGTCTGGATCCCCACCCGTCCCCGATATCGCCAGCCAGCCGGCCGTGCCAAGTTGAGCCAGGCACGGTTCAAACGGCACGTCAAATCGATAGAGCGTCAAGTCCGGCAACAATTCAGCCGCGGGTATGCCCGTAACCGCGAGAGTCTCCTGCCAGACAACATCGCCTTGGCCGCAGCAGCCCCCGCCAGAGCCGTCGTAGAACGTGACCTCAAAGTTCATGGGGTTCTCGGGGCAGTCCTGCAGACCAGCGGTTATGTCGTGGATAAGACCCCACCAACTCAGTTCGCAGACCTCGTGGGACAACCCAGTGTACGGTACCATCGCGAGAATCGAGAGATGCTCGTCGCTTCCCTGGTGGAAATAGACATCCGAAGGCGCCCAGTCCAACGCATGATCTGAGCTCGGCGGGCACTCCAGCGGCGGAAGGCCGAATGGATACCAGACTCTGACGTTGTCGATCGCCGCCGCTATACCGTTAGCCGTCAGGTCCGAACCCAGCACGACGCAATCGAAGCCACGGAAGTGGACTGGCCTTGCGGTCGACTCGGCGAGGAGTCCATCAACATAGAAGCTCACTTCCGTGGTTGTTATGCGAATCGACAAGCGGTGCCAGCCGGGTTGGCGCCGGGTCTGTGCGGGGTCGCCGGAATCGAGCGTTAGCCAGTTGGCGCCGCCGACGACGCGGCCCTGGTAATGCTCGGTGGAGAAGGGGTCGTCGGAGTTGTT
>JANQGB010000914.1 GCA_028277545.1 Phycisphaerae bacterium
CCCGCGGCAGGAGGCCAGCTCACCGATAGCGTACTGCGGAGTCAGCACTTCGCGGGCCAGGCCCTCGCGGTCGATCACGACCGAGTCGGCTTCCACCTCCACGACGGTCCCGGTGATTCGGACTATCACTAACGCACCGCCTCCTGCCGGTTCTCCGTGTTAATGCAGCAATAGGCAATGGCCAGGGCGTCGGCCACGTCATGGGGCTCGGGCACTCGATCCAGCCCGTAGGCGGCGCTCACGGCCCGCTGCATCTGATCCTTGCTGGCTCGTCCGCTGCCGGTCAGGAATCTCTTGACCTGCGTGGCGCCGAAATTACGGACCTGCACGTTTGCCCGCGCCGCAACCGTCAGGAAGACGCCACGGGCGTGCCCCATTAGCACCGCCGTGCGCGGGTGTTTGTAGTGGGCGTAGAGTTGCTCGACAGCGACAACATCGACCGGCCACTGTTCCAGCACGGTCGAAAAATCGGCGTCAAGCTGGGCCAGTCGGTGGGGGAGGTCGGCCTTGACGTCTGTTCGCAGAACACCCGCGTCGAGCACGGTGAGCTGCCCGCTGACCGCCCGCACCACGGCGTAGCCGGTGGTATCCAGTCCGGGATCGATGCCGCAAACGTCCATGTTCCAGGCACCACTACATCCGCTCGGCACGGCTCCAGGCCGCACTCGGCTAGGCCATGCGCCAGCCCGTGCCGTCGGCGCGATCTTCCAGCGTTATGCCCGCATCGGCCAATTGGTCGCGGATCAGGTCCGCGGTCGCGAAATCCTTGCTCTGTTTGCAGGTGGCTCGAACTTCGATCAGCAAGGCCATCACCTGGTCCATCAAGTCCTCGGGCGCCTGCTCCACGCGCCACGACGTGCCGTCGGGTCGGTCCTCGAACTGCACGCCAAGGGCGCCGAGTCTGTCACGGATCAGATCGGCGGTCGAGAAGTTCTTGTTCTTCTTCAAGAAGGCTCGCACTTCAACCAGGACCGGCATGGCCTTGCCGGTTGCGTCACCGCTGTCGTCCGCCGCTTCGGCTGGTTCCAGGAAGAGGCCCAGCAGGCGGCCGGTCTCGACGAGCTGCCGAGTTGCCCAGGTGGCCACGGGCAGGCCCTTCTCGACCTCGGGGTGTTCCAGCTTGTGCGTCTCGATGAACCGGTTTATCGCCGTGGCCTGCTCGAACAGCAGGGCGATACCGGCCGCTGTATTGAAGTCGTCGTCCATCGCCTCGATGAACCGCTGGCGGAAACCGGCGATCTCGCTGACGAACTCGTCGCTGGCCTGTCCCAGGGCGGCGGAGGCTTCGGACTCGGTGATCGGGCAGTCGTCAGCGTAGGCGCTCCGGCCGGTGATGCGCTCGACCCGTTCAAACAACCGGTAGAACGAGTTGAGCCCCTTGCGCTTGGCTTCTATCTCCGCCGGTGAGTACTCGATGGGCCGGCGGTAGTGCGTGCTGAGAACGAAGTACCGCAGCAGCTCGCCGCTGTACTTCTCCAGCAGGTTGGTGAGCGTCATCTCCAACAGGGCGGCCTGCATCTGCGGATCGGACTTGCTGACCTTCTTGGTGTTGAAGCGGGTCAGGCCATTGTGCATCCAGTACTTGGCGAACGGCTTCCCGGTGCAGGACTCCGATTGGGCTATCTCGTTCTCATGGTGGGGGAACTTCAGGTCCAGACCGCCGCCATGGATGTCCAGCGTCTCACCGAGCATCTGAATGCTCATAACGGAGCACTCGATATGCCAGCCCGGCCGGCCGGGCCCCCAGGGCGAGTCGAATTTCACCTCGGCGGGCTCTTCAGGCTTGGCCTCCTTCCACAGTGCAAAGTCACCGGGATGCCGTTTGTCACCGCTCTGTAGTTCGCGCTGTCCTTCCTGGTCGTCGATCGAGCGGTTGGTCAGCTTGCCGTAATCGGCGTCGGCAGTAACGTCGAAGTAGACATCTCCGCCGGAGACGTAAGCGCTTCCCTTATCGATCAGCTTCTGCACGAAGTCGATGATGTCACCGATATGCTCGGAGGCCTTGGGCATCCGATCGATGCCGGTGACATGCAGGGCGGCCATTCCGTCGAGGTAGTTCTGCGTGACCCGCTCGGCTAACTCGAGCGCCGTGCAGCCCTGTTCGGCGGCCTCGGCGATGATCTTGTCCTCGACGTCGGTGATGTTCACCACCCAGGTCACCTCGTACCCCCGGAAGGTCAGGTAACGCTTGATGGCATCAAAGATGATCGGGCCGACAGCGTGGCCTATGTGCGACGGCTTGTACACCGTGGGGCCGCACAGGTAGATGCCCACCTTGCCAGGTGTCACCGGCTCGAAGTCTTCCTTGGTTTGCGTGAGAGTGTTGTAAACTCGGAGCGACATGAAAGTTCTCTTGATTGGAGCTGATCGAGTCTAGTCGCCGTTTGACCTGATGATCGAGACGCTGGCAGTGCAGGCAATACCGTCCGCGTGCCCCAGGGGCCCCAGCCCCTCGTTGGTCTTGGCCTTGACGCTCACCTCCGAGATGTTCAGCCCGGTGAGTGCGGCCAGCGACGCGGCAATGGCCTGCTTATGCTCGCTGAGCTTGGGTTTCTCGGCGTGCACGACAAGGTCGATGTTGTTGGGGGCGAATCCCGCCTCTGCCACCTTGGCTATGGCGTCGGCCAGCAGCTTGCTGCTGTCGATGTCCTTGTAGGCCTGGTCAGTGTCCGGGAAGAGGTCGCCTATGTCCGGCAGGCCTGCCGCACCCAGGAGGGCGTCGGTTACCGCGTGAAGAACCACGTCTCCGTCGCTGTGACCCACCAGTCCCAGGGGATAATCGATGGTCACGCCGCCGAGGATCAGCCGGCGATCCTCAGCCAGGCGGTGGATGTCATAGCCGATTCCGACCCGAAAACTAGCTGCCACGATAAACCGTCCGTTTCGTGTTGCTTCTGCCCTCGCGAAGCGCCGCGCCAGCCGGTACATTACGGTCCGGCCACAGCCAAATCAAGAATGCCGGACTGTGGATCGGCTGGTGACCGGGGAGAGGTCTTTATGGCTACCAAGCGGCGCATCCTGTTCCTGTGTACGGCCAACTGCTGCCGATCCCAGATGGCGGAAGCGATGCTGCGACACGTCGATTCCGAGCATTTCGAGGCACTCAGCGCCGGCTCACAGCCCGCCGGCTACGTACACCCGCTGGTGGAGGCCGTCCTGTACGAGATGAACATCCCGCTGCTCAACCAGCACTCCAAGAGCTGGGACGAGTTCGTTGGCAAGCCGGTCGATCTGCTGATAACGGTGTGCAACGCCGCCGCGGCAGAGGTCTGCCCGGTCTGGCCAGATCGGGCACCCACCGTGCATTGGCCGGTGCCGGAC
>JANQGB010000939.1 GCA_028277545.1 Phycisphaerae bacterium
CGGCGTTCGCGCCGCACCACGCGAGGGGAACGCCACCGGGCCGGCGGCTTCTAGCAACGGAGACCTGCTTAGATGAACCTGCATGGAGTGAATCGCGCGGTGGTGGCGATCCTGCTGGCGGTGCTGGCCGCGCCGGCGGTGGCGGGCGGCTGGGAGGACTCTCCACTGGGTAAGGCCAAGTTCGGCGAAGTCTGGAGCGGACCGGCGGTTCAGCACCGGGCCCTGGCCGGCAAGGTCGTACTGGTCAAACACTGGGCCGACTGGTGAGGCGCCTGCAAAATGTCGATGCCCGGGTTGGCATCCTACGAGAAGGAAATGCGGTCGGCTGGCCTGGTCGTCATCGGAGTGGTGAGCGACTCCAAGAAGAAGGCTGTGCAGAAGGTCCTCGATAAAGCCAAGGTCGAATTCTCCACGGTTAACGGCGCCAAGCTGCCTGACGTGAACATCAAGGCCTTTCCGACATACACCGTCTACGACCGCAATGGTCAGATCGTATACGAGCAGGTGGGCGCCGGGCCGAACGAGGATGCCATCAAGACTGCCGTAACCAAGGCCCTCGGCGAGCTCGGCACCGCGCTGATTGTCGATCCGGCGGACTACACGGAGAAAGACATCGCTCGGCTGGCCAAGCGGGCCAGCAAGGGCACCAGCCTGGGCCGGTTGCTGGGTCAGCTTGAGGAGAAGATCGAGAACGGATCGCCCGCGGAGCAGAAGGAAGCCCGGAAGCTAGAAAAGACGGTGGTAACCTACGGCGAGAAGATGCTGGAAACTGCCTTGGCCAGCGAGCAGAAAGCTCCTCACCTCTATTACGACCTGTGCAAGGACCTGGCTCGGCGGTTTCGCGGACACGACATCGGGGAGCAGGCAGACAAGATCTACAAGCCGCTGAAGAAGGATCGCCAGGCCAGGAAAGAGATCGACGCCTCCCGGCTGTACCAGGAGTTGACCTCCGCCACGGGTAAGGACCGCGACAAGATTCTCAAGAAGATCAAACGCAAGTACGCCAACACCCGCTTCGGCCAACAGGCCCTGGCCGAAGCGGAGAAGGAAGAAGGCTAACCGCCCCCAAGCCAGCAGTCAGAATACCAAGAGCGTGGCAGCCGCATCCACCCGCGCCACCAGCATCCATCTGCACCACGACCCCCAAGTGTGTCACCGTCATCGTGCCGGTGGCTGTTGCTGTGCCTCCTCGCCTCTCTGCCTTCTCACCTCTTTGACCTTCTGATTTTTGACGTTTTTTTGACGTTTTGATTTTTGACATTTCGAGGTTTCGACGTTTTGACTTTTTGACTTTTCAAAAGTCGGCGCGTCAGCTCTCCACCCCGTCTGGTGCATCAAGATGCACCCTACTCCCCTGGTGCATCAAGATGCACCTACGCCCCTGCCACCATGTGTGGCACCGGCATCTTGCCGGTGGGTCGTTGTTTCGCCGTTTCGCTGTTTCGCCATTTTGACTTTTTGACGTTTTGACGTTTCGGCGTTTCGGCGTTTCGACGTTTCAACCCACCATCATTCACTCCAACAAGTCGACGCCACAGGTGAGCGAGCGCACCCTGTCCCGAGGCAGCTCTATCTGCGCAGTGACAGCGACGGACCGAACACTCCCCGCAGCATCGAATACCGGCTCCAGCACCAGGCGGGCGTCACGGTCGCCGCGAACCATCTCGGTTGCCGTCAGAACGACCGGCTCGTCACCTGCCTGCCAGTCGCTGTGGCGCAAGCGGGCATAATCCGCACCGGCGTCGATCATCAGGCGCAGTTCGAGATCCACTTGGCGATCCCTCCCGGATCGTGCCATCTGGCCGGCATAAAGAGGCAGCGACAAGACCAGGCCCGACACTACGGCAAACAGTGCCAGCACCAGAACCAAGGTGAATGCAGAGCGGGCTCCCGCCGTGTGATGTTTACGAGGAATCCTCATGGCGTATACCCCCGGCCAACAAAGAACGTGGCCTCGAAACGCCGCGTCGGATCGACTTCGCGCTTCGACTGACCACGCCAGAAGACGCGGGCAGTCAACAATGACGCCCTACTCCTGGGCCCCCGAGCAGTCGGCGGTTCCCCGGCACCATCCTCCGCCACCCATTCCGCACTTAAGGTGGCATGTTCGATGCGCCACTCGCGCACGTCGTCGGGCACGTCCCTGGACTCAAAGACCTCTCGCTTGGCTCGGTCACCCGCCAGCGTGTAGCGGACTCTCCGTTCACCGGTCACCAGGTCAAAGACGGTGGACCCGGCTGGCGACGCCCAGGGCTGGGCGGCGGAGGCGGATCTGGTGTCCTCTCGGATCGCGTCGAACAACGAGCTGATGACCGTGTGGCCGTTGGCGATCTCGGCCGCGCGTCGCTGGGCACGCGTCGCCGTTAGCACGCCGGCGATGAGCAGAGCGGCCGCCGCCACCAGCAGGCCGAACACCCCGATGATCTCGGTCAGGAAGTACGCCCGCCGCCGGCTGGCAGCTCCGGTATGACGCTTAATGCCGCACCGGCCGTGGTTCATGGTGATGCCTCCGCCACGTACGTAGTCACCGTGCAACTGGCTGTGCGGTTGGAGCGGGTGGCGACGGTGGCCTTTACCACGTACCGCGTAAGACCTGCCCAGTCGCCTTGGCCTGGTTGACGATCGACTTTGTATGTGACTGCCTCGGTGTTCTCTGGAGGCACGCGCCCGGCGCGAAGGTGGTCGAGGTACGACTCCGCCGCCAACTGCGCCTGGTGGTGCGAAAGCTGGTAGTCGGTGGCCTGCCTGTACGACACGATCAGCCCGGTCATCAACGCCAGCAGTATGCCGGTCAGCGCAAGAGAGCCGACGACTTCGAGCGTGATGAAGCCTCCGCCCGTTCGTGAACTCCTGAGGCGGCCCGGCGGGCGGTGATCCCCGGCCGGCATGCGGCAACGAGACCTGCGTCCTCTCATGGCATCGTATCCAGAATCGACCACAACAGTTGAATCAACGGCATGAACAGGGCCAACACGACGTAACCCACCATGCAGCCCAGCACGGAGATTATCGCCGGCCAGGCCATCCGTGACAGTGCTCGCCACCACCGCAAGGCCAGCGAGCAGTGATAGTCGGCGGCATGATCCAGTACCACCTGCGGATCGGCGTTGCCCCGCTCGAGGCTACGGCAGGCCCAGGCGAACACCTCGCCCAACTCCGACTTCTCTGCGGCGGCGGGTGCCGGTGTGCCCGACTCGAGAAGAGCAGCGAACCGCCGCCAGCGGCGCCGCAAAAAGACGTTGACCCGCAGCTCGGCAGCCAGGCGGGTGGCAGCCTGCAGCGTCATGCCGGCCTGCAGGCCCGTGCGGACCATTCGGATGGCCAGTGACATTCCGTTCCCGAACGCGACAGGGCGACCGAGAAACGGCACCCAGCGGTAAATGTCTGCCAGAACCAGAAACCGGTTTTCACCCGGCTCGCGGACGATGCTTGAGGCCGCTATGGCCGACAGAACCAGTGACGACAGCAGGGACGCCAGCACGGCGGCAAATATATGAGCGGAACGGGACCAGTTGATGAGGCTGACGGTGATGGCAGGCAGTTCGGCGTCGAAATCTGAGAAGATGTCCTCGAACCTCGGGATAATCACGATCATCACTGATGCCACCACGCTGACCGTGACCAGTACCAGAGCCGTTGGATAGAGCCAGTAGGAGCGCTCCGCTACGGCTGTCGACCTCGAGCCGGCCAGGTAGTCTCCCAATGTAGAATCGAGGTCCGCCAGCGCCCGTGGAAGCTGGCCCGCTTTTTCGCCCGCCGCTATCGCGCTGGCCACCAGGGGAGAGCAGTACGGGTGGGCTTGAGTGACAGCCTTCGATAGAGGCATTCCCCGGGCCACCAACTCACCCATTCGCCGGAGGACCCGGCCGGCATACCCGGCTTTTCCCTGCCCGGCTACACTGAGGGCCCCCGCGAGCGGCAGGTTCAAGTTGGCGATCGTCGCCAGGTGGTTGACGGCCGTTCTGGTGACCGACTTGCGCCGCAGTTGCACGACGCGCCACAACACGACGGCCGCCCCCGGCGACACCACCAACGCCAGTACGAAGAGCAGAAAACTCCCTAATGCCATACAGGCCGTCTCCTCTAGTAGCCTCCGCTGACCGAGTTGACCAGGTTGATCAGGGGCATGAACAGGGAGAAGATACAGAAACCGACAGCCAGGCCCACAAACAGCAGCGCCAGCGGCATCAGCCAGACCCGCAGCATGGCCTGACTGTGTGCCGCCCGTAGGTCGTACGCACCCGCCAGTTGAACCAGCGCCTCCGGGAGGTTGTTGCGCCCCACCGCGACGTCCATCACGAACCCGAACATCGGCGGAATCAGCGACGAGTTGCCGCTTTGCGTACCCGGGGATTCGCCTTGCTCGACGGAGGTTGCCAGCGCCTCGGCATCGCGATCCAGCAGCGCACTTCCGGAGGCACCAGCGGCCAGGCGCAAGGCTTCCGGCAGCGGAACGCCCGACGAAACGGTGAGCGCCAGGCTGCGCGAGAATCTCGAGATCAGAGAGGACCGCCCCACCGCTCCAATCAGAGGTATGGACATGGCCACCCGTTCGCGGAACCGCCGCCCGCCCGGCGAAGCCCGCATAGCCAGCCAGCAGATCACAAAGCCGACTACAACCGCGCCGAACAGTGCTGCCAGCATGGGAAAGGAGCGAGCCAGGTCGAACAGCAGAACGGTACTGACAGGCAGCCGGGTGTCGAAGTCGAGAAAGATCTCCTCGAACGAGGGCACCACGAAGGTCAGCAGCAGAGCCACGATGGCAACGGCGAAGGCCAGGGTCATCGCCGGATAGGCAATGGTCTCGATGATAATCCGCCTGGTCTCACCCAGCAGGCGCAGATGTTGGGAGAGGTTAAGAAGCGTGGCGGGAAGCTGGCCGCTCTCGATGCCGGCCCTGACCGTGCGGGCATACAGATGTGGCAGTTGGCTCTCGTGGTTGGCTATCGCCTGGTCCAACGGCACGCCGCGCTGTACGTCACTGGCAATTGCTTCGATTACCCGGCGCAGTTTCGGCGAGTCGACGTCGCTGGCCAACTGTCGCAGGCCCTCGTCCAGGCACATCCCGGCCGACGAGAGGGCGGCCAGTTGTTCGTTGAAGAAGATGAAATCCTCATCGCTGACCTGGCGCGGCGCGCGAGGGGGCTTGGTCTCGCTGAGTTGAATCGCCTCCAGCCGCAGCTCGGTCAACCGCTGCATGGCGACATCGAAGTCGTCGGCCTCGATCACGCCCGATATTGCGGAGCCGCTCTGGAATTGTGCCTGGTACGCAAAGTGTGCCATGACGGTTTCTCACACTGAACTACGAAGCCTCGAGACCGGCATCATCCACGCCGAGTACGCGGCGAACCTCCGCCACGTCGGTCACCCCCTGCGCAACCAGAGCTGCGGCTGCGGCCGGCAGGTCGGGTTGCTGGGCCTTCATGGCCTGGCGCAGTTCCGCAGCCGTGGGATGCTGAAGGATCAACTCCCGCAACGACTGGTCGATCACCACCACCTGCCCGCAGCCCACACGTCCGCGATAGCCGGGCTCGGCCAGGCCCTGACCGCTGATCACCGGCTGCGCCGGATCCTCCACGGATGAGTCGACCCGCCGCCTCAACAGGCGCTGCGAGCCTACCAGCGTCACCGCGCTAACCACCTGGTACGGCGGCGCCCCCATTTCCAGCAGGCGGATGATCGCCTCGCCTGGATCGCCGCTGTGCATGGTGGTCAGGATCAGGTGCCCGGTGAGGGCGGCCTCGATCGCCACGGTGGCCGTGGCGGCGTCGCGAATCTCTCCGATCAGCAACACCTGCGGATCCTGCCGCAACAACGACCGCATGCAGACCACGTAGTTCAACTCACCGTGCGGATTGATCTGAATCTGGGTCACCCGGTCTATGCGCTGCTCCACCGGGTCTTCGATGGTGATTATGCTGCGCTCCGGGTGGGTATCGAGCAGGTGCCGTACCAGGGCGTACAGCGTGGTCGTCTTGCCCGCGCCGGCCGGGCCAGTGACCAGGATCATGCCCGCCGGGGCTTCGACCGCAGACCGCAGGCGCTGCACCTGGGTCGGCACGAAGCCAAGTTCGCTCAGACGCTTCACGCCAGCCCGGTCGGCGAACACCCGCACCACCGCCCGCTCGCCGCGAATGGTTGGGAAGGTGGCGATGCGAAGCTCCGTGTACACGGACTCCGACGCCGCTGAGGCGGAGAACTGGACACTCCCCTCCTGTGGAATGTCGATTCGATAGGTCAGCAGGCCGGCCATGACTTTCAGCCGCCCGATAACGTTGGGCGTCACCGATGGCGGGACGGTCTCGAAGTCGTGCAGCATCCCATCGATGCGGACGCGGACCAGCAACCCCGCCTGCGGAACGTCCACGGGCTCGAAATGGATGTCACTGGCTCCGCACGACAACGCCCGGTCGAGCAGCTCCTGCACCAGCCCCACCACCGCCTCACCGTCGGCGCTCCCGCCTGGAGAGCCGCCGAGACTTCCGGCATCGGATTCGCTTGCCTTTGCCGCCCTGTTCTTCACCCGATCCTCCGAAGGCGCCATGCAGACTTCACACCAGGCCAGTCGCCTGAGGCAACGGTTTGTTAGCGCATTTCTTACCGCCCGGAAGGCCGATTCCGCCGGAACGACCCACCGTGCTGCTCAGCCGCAAATGAAGCGGCGACTCCGACCGGCCCGGTACCCGCCAGGCCGGCGTGAGCCGCCGGTTCGCTCTGCTGATGCTGCCGGGGCGCATTCTACTTGCGCTTGTACGTCCCCTTCATCTCCATCTTCTTGATCATGTGGGTCATGTCGGCCCACTCGACGTTGTGCCACTCGAGGTTGTCATTGTCCACGACCTTCATCAGGTAGTAGCCGTAGCTCGGAGTTCCGTCCAGGCCGACACTCTCGTAGTTCATCTTCCAGCAGCGCTCCGCCTCGTTGTAGCTGGCGGTTCCCTCCTGGGCGAAGCCCCAGTTGTTGAACATCCACCAGACATACTTCTTGGTGCGCTGGTTCCAGCCCCAGGCGCCGGCCGCGTCGAAATCGGCCCGCTCGCTTTCGGCCGTGATCTGGCCGTGAAGCCAGTGGTCATCCATTGTCCAGTGCCACATGGCTGTCCCGGTCCACTTCTTGTCCGGTGCGTCGGCGTTGACCAGTTCCGCCTCCCAGTTCCAGGACCCGACAAACACGTTGTACGCATCCAGTTCCGCTGACCGTGCAGGCCTCTGAATCGACGAGAAGTCGACCTTCTGCTCCGCACAGCCGGTAACCAAGACCGCGCCCGCCAGCAACATCACCGCAAAGATGCCCCCTGCCTTCTTCATGGCCAGATCTCCGTTCTCGACGTGAAAGAAACCATCCACTCGCTAAGCGCCGCTCAGCATAGTTGGCGACCTTCCGAAACGCCAGCCCAAAAACTCCCCCGCCAGTCTGTCCTCGCCTACCCTGCGGCTCGCTGCACGCGCTGGCCGCATATATCATCGGTCTCCACTCCGTACAGGTGGCCGGTTTGCGACCAGGCGGATACACTCTGTATAAGGGTTCCGATCTTTGGGCCGAATCTTGCTGGGAGTGTCGGGGTATGACTTCTTCTCCACAAGGAACTGTGGTAATTACTGGATGTGGCTGGGTAACACCACTGGCTGCCGGCACAATCAACGACGTCCTCGCTGCCGCCAGGCGGGCGGATGGCGCCGTGCCGGCCGACAGCGCCTACTGGGAGGTGCCCGACGAGGTAGTCACCAGTCATCCCGGCCTGGCCAAGGAGCTGCAGCGTGACAAGGGGGCCGGGATCACAGCCGTAGCGCTGGAGCACGCCTGTAAACAGGCGGGCCTGGTTCCCAACGAACTCGACGGCGAGCGCGTCGGCCTGTTCCTGGGCTGCGCCCTGGCGGGCCAACTGGGAATGATCGACTTCGCCAACGAGGTTCGGCAGCAGACCGCCAGGTTCGTCAGCCCCATCCACTTCCCGCAGACCGTGGGCAACTACGTTTGCGGTGCCCTGGCCCGGGCCTACAACATCCGCGGCCCCAACGCGACGCTCGCTGCCGGAGCGTCCTCGGGCCTGGATGCCATCCTCGAAGCTCGCAGCGCGCTAACCGAGGGTGCGGCGGACGTGGTGTTCGCCGGAGGCTCCGAACGTCTCTCGGAAGAACTTGCCCGGGGGCTGGGTGCCGATGGAGTGAAGTGGAGCGAAGGCGCCTGCCTTTTCGTGCTGGAGCGCTCGGACCGGGCAGCGGACCGCGGAGCCACCCCGCTGGCATCACTCTTCGACCCCGGCGACGACCTTATCCGGGCAGGTACAGCGC
Source organism: Phycisphaerae bacterium (assembly GCA_028277545.1). GTDB lineage: Bacteria > Planctomycetota > Phycisphaerae > UBA1845 > UBA1845 > JANQGB01. The sequence goes on from JANQGB010000939.1 coordinate 8,293, forward strand.
AGGCACCAGGCGAGGCACTCCTCTCCCTGGCCGGCACTCCCCTCCCGGGAGCGATCATGATCGAACATTGGGTCGGCAGATGCTGCGGCGCCGCCGGGGCAGCCGCGCTGGCAGCGGCCATTGGCGCCACCGACGGCGGAGACCTGCCGATCGCCCAAGCCGACCACCCGCATAAGATCGAGCGACGCCCCATCGACCTGGAGACCCCGCCTGCCGCCGAGGGCAACCTTCGGGCAGAGATCCTGGCCGACGCGGACGGCGCGCACCAGAGTGCGGTGCAACTGAGAGTGCCGGTGGCCTGATAGTGGTCCCTCGTTGAAGCAGATGGTTTGTTTCGCTGCGCGGGTCGGATCCTACCTTGAAAGGCCAGCCTCCACGCCCCCCGGAAGTATGATCACACTCGGCCAAAGAGCAATGCCGCATCGTGTCCCGTGAAGCCGGTCGACAGCTTCAACAGACTGTCAACCGGGTGGGCGAGGTGTTCAGTCGCCAGCGGAGCGCCGAGTTCCACCTGCTCTGAGCCGGTGTGCAACGTGGCGGGCACCTCCTGGTGCCGCATCGACAACAGTCCGCAGATAGTCTCGATGATCCCGCTGGCGGCCAGCATGTGGCCCACGTAGGGCTTGAACGCCGTGACCACTGCCCCGGATCCCGCCCCGTCTAGTGCCTCAAGGAGGCACTTGCCCTCGTACTTGTCCGACAGCAGGGTGGCGGCCCCGTGAGGAACGATCAGGCTGAGCTGGTCGGGCTCGACGCCGGCGCCAGCCATCGTACGGCGAATCACACCTGTCAGGCGGGCCGCCCGCACGTCGGGAACCGTCTGTTTCCAGCCCTGGTGGGCGAACACACCGCCCTGGTAAGCGGCGTAGATGTAGGCTCCGCGGCGTTTGGCGTGGGCCGCGGACTCCAGCACCATCGCACCCGCCCCTTCGCCAACGAAGAACCCCGACTGGTCCAGGTCAAACGGGCGCAGGCGACGATCCGCCGCGTACAGCTCCAAGCGGCGGAACCACTCCAGCCGTACGGCGGTCTCAAACGCCTCGCCGCCGGCCACCACCATGATGTCAGTTCGCCCGCTGCGAATCTGTTGCGCGGCGGCATCTATCGCGAAGGCGCCGGCGGCACAGGCATTGTGGACGCTGGTGCAGTAACCGTGCAGCCCCAGCGCCTTGCCCATCAGATGAACGTAGTAGAACGGCTGCATGTTGTAGTAGGACGGCGCCAGCAGGTCGTACAGCGGCGGCGGGCCCTCGGCCGGCGGAGGGCCGTCCAACAGCCCGAACAGGCGGCACACCGCGTGCTCGACCGCCGGGGCCTCGAAGGCCTGAATCACACCTACGTCGTTGGCCTGCCGATCAAACTCGACCCCCGCATCGGCCAGCGCCATCTCTACCGCAAGCAAGGCATACGCCAGATCACGGTGCCCCGCACAGCCCTGGGCCTCCAGGAACTCCAGGTGCGGCGCCATCCCCTGTACTTCGCCGTCTTCCGGCATGGATGCCATCGGCAGATCGGCCGTCTGCCCGGGAGCCACGATCAGCTCACGCTGCTCCACCCGCTGCCGCCCGGCGACCAGCGAGCCCCACAACTCATCCTTGCCGACTCCGACCGAGGTAACCGGACCGAGGCCTGTGACCACTACGTCGTTGAAGTCTGGGTTCATGCGCGGTTCCCAAGCAGGGTGGAGCAGATCGTATGGCGATGATCATACCGGCTGCTGGCTGCTGCGGAAACCCGCGTCAGGCGGCCGACAGGATGATGCTGCTGTTGTACCCGCCGAAACCGGCCGAGTTGTTCAAGACGTGGCGTACCCGCGCCTCGGCGGGGGCGTCGCGCAGTGGGTCGAGTCCGGCCGACTCGATCACGTTTTCGAGGTGCCAGGTGGGGATCAGGGTCTGATGGCGCAGGCTCAGCAGGCAGCAAGCCGCCTCAACCGCCGAGGCGGCGCCCATGGTGTGGCCGGTGAGCGCCTTGATGGAGCTGAATCGAACACCGTCCGGGAAGCAGTTCTGCATGACCTTGACTTCGATGGCGTCGTTCTGCGGTGTTCCGGTGCCGTGGGCGCAAAGATAGTCGATCTCCGCGGGTGCCAGACCCGCATCGCGAAGAGCTCCCCGGGTGGCCCGCGTCAGGCCATCCCCGTTGGGGTCGGGTCGCGTGGGGTGGTAGTTCTCAGAGGTGATCGCACACCCGCTGACGCGCCCGTGAATCGTCGCACCCCGAGCCCGGGCGGTGGATTCCCGTTCGAGCACGAACATGGCCGCCCCCTCACCGACCAACAGGCCGTCGCGCTGCTCGTCGAACGGGCGGCAGACCTCCGCCGCCATGACGCGCAGCCGCATGAAGCCAATGAAAGCCAACTGGCTGAACCCGTCCGCGCCGCCGGCCAGTGCAAAATCGCATCGTCCTTCCAGCAGATTACGCCGGGCCGCGGCGATGGCCATGTTGCCCGCGGCACAGGCTCCGTACAGGTCCGAGATCGGGCCGGACGTGCCTATCGCCGCGTGGACGTTGCGAGCGATCGACCCGGGACGGCCGGAGGCGATCCTGTGCATATGCTCGTCGGTAAGCCACTGATCGTCAGGTCCGGTGAGGCGTTCCTCGATGAACTCGGTTTCCCCCATCGTCGTGCCGATCGTGATGGCCATCCTTTGGGAATCAACCGCGTCGGCAGAGACCCCCGCCGCAGCCAGGGCCTGCTGCGACGCGCTCACCGCCAGCCGCGACGCCCTGCCAATGGGGCGATCTACGTCAACAGGTTCGCGTACCTGGCAGGCGATGCTCCGTGAGAGCCCGGAAGTATCCAGACAGTCCACCGCCGCGGCCCCGGATCGTCCCTGGCAGAGGGACTCCCAGAATCGCTCCTCACTGCATCCGATAGGGGCGACGATGCCCAAGCCGGTAATGACGATGTCTTCGGCCATGGAGGTGCGTCCAGCGCCCATACGGGCCACACGCAACACTTGCCACGCTACGCGGCGGCGACGCGCCTGCGCATCATCTCGAAGATATCGTTAAGGCAGGTGACCCGCTGGATGACGTCTTCGGGCAACTCCTGCTGAATGCAGGACTCGATCGTAGCGATCATGTGAACCGCGTCGAGCGAGTCCAGACCGACCTCAGACAGAGGCAGGGTCAGGTCGATGTCCTCCAGGGGCACTCGCACGGTCTCCGCCACCCATTCCAGTATTTCCAGTTTTGCGGCTTCCAGATCGATCATGTTCCCACCTCCTCGTTCACGTCGGCGTCCGTCGTGGTGTGTTCGCTCGACGTCGTGGGTTTGATAGCTCTCATAGGATACTCAATACGAGCGTCCAACCATTCGGTAACCTGCTCGCGCCAGCGACGATAGCCGTCCTCCTGGTGATCGGCGCGGACCTGCAGCTCGACCCGATCGCACTCGCGAACGGAAGCCTGGCAGGCCTGCCGAGCGCGGGGTTCCAGGCGGGCCAGGTCCCGGTCGAACTGGTCGACGTCGCCTATGGCCCTTGCTTTCAATGCAAAGCACATTCCCAGGTGAAAGTGACGCCGCCAGTCAGCCGGCAAGGCGGTGCCCAGGTTCTGGGCCACGTCCAGCCGGTCGGGATTCACGAACACCGACGCCAGACCCAGCCCGGCAGCCGCGTCGGCGGCGTGATTCGACAGCCTGTTAAGGTGAGCGATCATCAGGTCCACCCGACTCATGTATAGGAAGAAAAACGCCCGCCCTACACCTTGATAGGCAGCGTGACGGGCGTATCCGTCAAGCAGGTCCAGCTTACCCAGGACCTGCGGTTTCGCGGCATAGTCAAAAAACGCGTGCTTGAAGCCATATCCGTCATAGCACAAATGCCCGTGCATGGGGTCCAGCCGGTCCACCATTCGCGTCAAGCGGCTGGCACTGTAGTCACGCATCCCCGCCCAGAAGCCCAGGCCCACATAGTACAGATAGCGCATGTGCGGTCCGGGTCTGACGATCGTCTCCTCGAAATCGCCCGGGCCGGCCCGAAACAGTCGACGCAGGC
>JANQGB010000998.1 GCA_028277545.1 Phycisphaerae bacterium
ATGCGGGTTACGTGAAGCTGGCCAAACAGCGTATCGCCCAGGTGCAGCCGGTGAAGGACCTGGAACTGGTGGAGACGCCGGCCAAGCGCCAGGAGCCGCGCATCCCCTTCGGCTGGCTGATCGAACACGGCCTGCTGGAGCCGGGCACCATCCTCTACGGGCCGCAGCAGCGCCGGCGCGCCAAGGTGCGCGCCGACGGCACGCTGATCGCCCGCGACTGCAAGGGCTCGATCCACAAGGTCGGCGCCGAGGTGCAAGGCGCGCCGGCCTGCAACGGCTGGCAGTTCTGGAACCTGGACGTGGAAGGCAAGCTGGTGCCCATCGACCTGCTGCGCCAGCAGATCCGCGCGGAGATGGGGTCAGCTTCGTGATTGCAATGCGGACATTCGAAGGGATCGTCTAACGGGTCCAATTCTGACCCTGAGCCGCCATTCGAGCGGACCGAGCAACAATGAGAAGGTTAAGCCAGAAACATCCGGTCATCGCGGATAGCCCAAAGAGCTGGTTTGATTCAGTAAACAGACTTTCAAGAGGCCTGACGCTGGGGCTCGCTTTGACCCGGAGCCTATGCTCGACCGATGGTGATAGGGAGCACTGTTGAGGCACGATGCTCTTCATGATCCAACTCAATCAGCGAGTTTCTTTGGTGAAAGAGCAACGCTCGTGTAGGTCAGGACTAGGCTGGAATTCCTCATGATGGTCACAAGACCGTCCTGAGAGATCTTCTCCTTAACTTCTTTCCGAAGTAAGCCACGCTGGATTCCGAACATACCCTGCTGCCGACCCGTTCGTGAACACCACCGGCTTTGCGCGAATCTTAAGCCCCGAAATCCACCGGCTCGGAACTGGATACACGCGACTATGCATCACGAGCTTTGGCATAGGCTGAGCAACTTCATCTGATGTTGCCAAACGATATTTTGCCCTACCGTGGAAACCATCTGTCCCCTTTTCATCTTCGATGAAGACTTTAAAAAGTATGCGTTCAGCGGGGCGGTGATCCTTTGTAGCAGTGACCTGTAATGCAAGTGCATCCCGATCCTGCCAATCCGAAAAGTAGACATTACTATCGGCATTTAGGATTTGAAGCTCATTCAGAACATATACATCACGACGATCATCAAGCGTGCGATACACGGGATGACTGCCTGGGCATGAATAGGTGCCTCTATCAAAATAGCAAACCAACATCCTAGGGCTAAGAGGTAGGCAAATGATCAGTCCGGATGATGCCATTCCGCATCGATGATCTTGATGTTTTTGCCAAGACCAACGGTTTGTTGCAATGACCGGGTTGTCAGAAGTTATCAGGTCAACTTGGGTTTCGTTCGTAAAGACGCACATTTTCAGGTCTTGAAAGTACTCGCGCGACTCCAGGGCGTGTGACAAGGCCATCAACTTAACCACGTGGTCCGGCATTGGAGATGGCCGGTGGTTCGACCAGTCACCCACGTAAGTTAGATCCTGCACTCCAGATATCAGGTCGGCCGCGAGCTTTGATGCCACCTCGGTTCTCGCAAATTGGAGCAACGTGAATATCCTAAGAATGTCATCATACTTCTTGGACAAGTGGTCACGGCTTTCAATAGTGCGGAAGATTTGGCCGTAGTGCCCTTCAAAAAACGCGAGCATTCCTTCGGTTGTCGCGTCCTCGCCGTAGAAGTACGACTTTGAACATTGCCCAGAGACGGACGCGTTCTGAATTGCAATCTCTTGTTCTATGTTAATCAGGTTGATAGCTCTGCCGTCACGATTCAAGGAGAAGGGCTTGAAATATACTCGTGGGACGAAGTGCTGGTTCTTCTGATTTGGCATGGATCATGGCCTCAAACTAGACGCCATTATGTAATGAGTTGATCGGGGTTTTCGAGCCGGCCAGGTGACCGTTTGACCCTTCATAGCGGCCGCTCGTACTTACCATCGCGCAAGCCCTAAACGGGTTGATCACAGCCTTTCAGTTTAGCTGGCAAGCGCCTCATTTGAAGGCCGTTTCTGGCTACATCCAGCCGTCCCAAACCGCCATGGCGTAGGTCTGTTCTTGGATCACGAACCGGGCTTGTCGAGCCGGAATCCTAAGACCGCCCGATGCCAGGGCCATGAAGTTCCGAGGGCCAAGGCGCGGCCAGTTAAGCCCGCTTCCTTCGCCGGTTCACCCGCCGCTCGCGGGTCGGCTCCGCCCCGCCGACATCGAGCCGGTCCCAGCCCTCCGGCACGACGGAATCTCCCGCCACCAGGTCTTCGAACTCGGCGCGGATGCGCATGTCGACTGCGGGGTCGAGGGCGGCCGAGTTGGGTGTCGAGAGGATCTCCAGCGCCTTGTTCAGGGCCCGCTGGTGAATGGTGGAAGCGCCCTCCTGCTCCCACTGCTCGCGCAGCTTGCGGTCGGCCAGCTCGGGCATGAAGGTGGCGCCGTGCATGCGCTCCAGGGTCTCGGGATTGGCGGCGAACATGCCGGCCGGCCCGGTCGCCTTGATCTCCTCCAGCGACGCGCTCTCCTTCGAGAAGCCGAAGCCCTCGCGCACCCGCTTGATCATCAGGGCGATCTCGTTGTCGATCACCGCCTGGCCGAAGTCGAAGGACATGAGGGCGTCCTGCAGGCCGCCCATGACGA
>JANQGB010001026.1 GCA_028277545.1 Phycisphaerae bacterium
TTCTACTCCGTGGACACCGAGGAGCAAGGTGTCGTCCTGCGTTTCGGCAAACACGTGCATACCACGCTCCCCGGGTTGCACGTCAAGTTCCCCTGGCCGATCGAACGAGCCATCAACGTGCCCACTCAGCAGGTCCGCGGGCTGGAGTTCGGGTTCGGGACGCTGCGGGCCGGTCAGGTCACGCAGTACCGCAACACCACGTCCGAGGACAAGCGCGTGGCCGAGATGCTCACGGGTGACCTCAACCTGGGACACGTCGAGTGGATCGTGCAGTACCGTATAGCCGACCCGTTCAAGTTCCTGTTCAAGATAGGAGGTAACCGCGACCCATTCCAATCCGTCGAGGACACCATCCGCGACGCGTCGGAAACGGTCATGCGGCGGCTGGTCGGGGACGTAAGCGTCGACGAGGTGTTGACCTTCGGACGCGACCGAATCGCCGGAGAGGCCAAGACGGAGATCCAGAGGATGGTCGACGACTTCGACTGTGGTGTCTCGATCGTGACTGTCAAGCTGCAGTCCGTCTCCCCTCCGGACCCGGTCAAGGATGCCTTTGACTCGGTCAACCGGGCCCGACAGAACAAGGAGCGTATCGTCAACGAGGCCCGCGGGGAGCGCAACCGGCTCATACCAGAGGCCAGGGGCAAGCGTGACCGGGCCATCGCCGAGGCCGAAGGTTACCGGGAGCGGGTGGTCCGCGCTGCGACCGGACGAGGTAATGCGTTCTTGTCGCAGCTGGCCGAGTACAAGAAGGCCCCCGAGATTACCCGGACCCGCCTTTACCTCGAAGCCATGGAGGATCTGCTGGCCACGGTCCAGCAGAAGATCGTTATTGACGAATCGGTCCACAGTGTGCTGCCGCTGCTCAATCTGGGCGAGGGAACTCCCCGCACGGCTCCGGCCGCGGGTTCGACTGGCAGGAAGGGAGGCAACCGATGAAAGTCGTCACCACCGTAGCGGTCGTCGTTGTTTTGGGTCTGATCCTTCTGCGAGCCTCGGCCTACACGGTAAACGAAGCAGAGCAGGTCATCATCACCCAGTTTGGCAATCCCAAGGGCGTGGTCCGGGAGCCTGGCCTTCACTTCAGGAAGCCGTTCATTCAGCAGGTGCAGTCGCTCGAGAAACGCTTGCTGCCCTGGGACGGTGACCCGGAGAACATGGTCACCAAGGACAAGAAGAACATCTTCATCAACGTCTGGGCCCGCTGGCGTATCGTGGACCCGCTACAGTTCTACAAGGCCTGCCGCACCGTGGCCGGCGGTCAGAAGATCCTCGACGACCTGGTGGATTCGTCCGTGCGCGACGTTATCGCTTCGCACAACCTGATCGAATGTGTCCGCAGCAGTAATGAGGACTTAAAGTACGAGGAAGAGGTCTTCGGTGTCGAACAGGACCGAGTCCAGGAGAGAATCACGGTCGGGCGTGGGGAGCTGGAAGATCGGATGCTCACCTCGGTGAACGCCTCGACCGACTTGCGGTCCACCTACGGCATGGAGGTCACCGAGGTACACGTCAAGCGGGTCAACTACGTGGAGAACGTCCGCGACCGGGTTTACGATCGCATGGTCTCCGAGCGCAAGCGCATCGCCTCGCTGTTCGAGTCTGAGGCCCAGGAAGAGCGAAACCGCATCCTGGGCAACACCAAGAAGGAGTTGGACGAGATCGAGGGAGAAATGGAGCAGCGCTCCGCCGAGATCAAGGGCCAGGCCGACGCCGAAGTCATCAAGATCTACGCCGAGGCCCTGTCCCAGGACCCGGAGTTTTTCGCGTTCCTGCGCCAGTTGGAGGCCTACCAGGCCACCTTCGACGAGCAGACTCAGATGATTCTCTCGACGGACAACGATTTCCTGAACCTCATCCGGGGAGCGACACCTGACGAGTAGCGGTCCGAGGCAGGCATAGAGCGCGACGCAGACGAGAGACCGGTGGGCCCGAATCTGCATTGGGCGTCTGCGGGACTCGCATCGGCGGGTGAAGCGATCCGCGCAGCCGGCCTAACCCCAAACGCCGGTGGAGGGACAGTCGCCCCCCGCCGACACTTGGCTTACCGTGGCCCGTGCTTGATCGCGCACCGGCTCTTACTCCAGGACCTGGAACCGCGTGCCGACCGCCGCTCCTGCGTAGACGTTCAGCCAGGCGCAGTCCGTGCTGTTGGGGTCCGGCGCCTCGCTGCCCGGCTCTCCCGACCACAACAGGCACTCGTAGTTATCGTCTACGCCATCTTCGTCGAGATCTTCTCCCGCTGCGAAGACGAGTTGCACCGGCAGCTCAATATCGACGCGCGTGAAATTCTCGGAAAACGTGATCTCCATGTTCTGCCGGACGATGAAGGCATTGGTGGCGTCCGCCTCATACTTCGCGATGATCATGTTGTTGCACTTGATCGTGTTCCGGCCGGTTCGCTCCCAAACGCCGATCGCAGGGCTATCGTGTCGTCGTCCGCCGGGCACGGCGTCCGGGGGCGCACCAATGATGCCATAAGCATTCTCGGACCACATCATGCAGGTGCCGTCACTGTGGATAGTGACCATCCCGGAGCCGGCCGTGTTGTAGACCTCCTCGGTACACTCGTCACACTCTGGTTCGTAGACATCGGGCAGGCACCCCTCGCCTCCGCCGTCGATCCATTCCACACACTCCGTGAACCAGAAGGTGATCAGATACGTCCCGGCAGCCTTCTTGGCGAAGAAGTAATTCGACAGCCAACCGCAACGCTCCTCACTCGCGCTCAGCGCCACTTCGGCGGCCTCCTGGGGATCCATGGTCACGCCGAAATCCCCGCTAGGCTCCGCACTCGCGGAGCCTTGCCAGGATACGCCACAGGCCAACAGACCGCCGATCAACAGTAGTGCTAACCAGTACTTACGCATCGTTCTGCTCCTTAGTTAAGACGCATTTCTTGCTGAGACGTTACATGGCAAACGTCTCTGACCGATACTGCAACACGGTTGTCACGCAAGCGCCGGTTCGCGCAATACGTCTCCGAGGCGAGTTTTTTTGTGCGCCTGCTGGCACGTGACACTAGAAGTCGGTACGATGGTCAGCGAACTGATGAGTGGGCACGGCCGCGCCACCTAGGGGCATCATCTCGCCCGCCATTAGTCAATCTGAAAACTGATCTCGTTGCCCATCACACTAGACGGGATTTCTTTCAGATGGACGAACAAGCCACTGAATCGATGACCCGAATACTGCGCGGCGTCGTGCGCGGCGACGAGCAGGCGGCTGCGGAGTTGCTACCGCTCGTCTACGAGGAGCTGCGCAAGCTGGCCCACTCGTGGATGGCCAAGCTGCCGCCCGGTCAGACCCTCCCGGCCACGGCCCTGGTCCATGAGGCCTTCATGAGGATCCTTCGGAACGAGGACCCGGGATGGGACGGAAGACGACACTTCTTCGGTGCCGCGGCCCGGGCCATGCGCGAAATCCTCATCGAGCAGGCCCGACGAAAAGCGAGTGCGAAGCGCGGTGGTGGGCGAAGGAGGGTCGACGCCAATGACCTGGTAATCGCTGTTGAGACACCGGCCGAGGACATGCTCGCCCTCGACGAGGCCCTTCAACGCCTGGAACGGCAGGACTCCCGTGCGTACCAAGTCGTGACGCTACGGTTCTTCACGGGGCTCAATATTGCTGAGACTGCGGAGATGCTAGGTGTGTCAACGCCCACGGTCGAGCGGAGTTGGCGCTATGCGCGAGCCTGGCTGCACTCGGAGCTGTGCTCGACAGAGGGCGAGGAGATCAGCCATGACTGACGAGCGGGACGAACGGGTTGCGGAACTTTTCGAACGGGCGCTCGATCTGCCCGACGGGCAACGGCCGAACTTTCTGGATCAGCAGTGCGGGTCCGATCAGGGGCTCCGCGAGCGTGTAGAGACACTGCTTCGGCACGACGAAGCGGTCGAGACCAGGTTTCTCGCGGGACGCACCGAGAGCTCGCTGCCGCTCGAAAGCGCCGGCGCCCACATCGGGCCGTACACGCTGCGCGAGCGGATCGGCGAAGGGGGCCTCGGTGAGGTGTACCTGGCCGAACAGACCGAGCCGGTCCGGCGCCAGGTGGCCTTGAAGCTCATCAAGCCTGGGATGGATACGCGGCAGGTGGTGGCGCGCTTCGAAGCCGAGCGCCAGGCATTGGCGGTCATGGACCACCCGCACATCACCAAGGTTTTTGACGCAGGGGCCACGGAACGCGGACGGCCGTACTTTGTGATGGAGTACGTCCCGGGGGCCGTGATAACGAAGTACTGCGACGCGCAGCGTCTGGACACCGCCGAGCGTGTGCGCCTGTTGATTGAGGTCTGTGACGCCGTCCAGCATGCACACTACAAGGGGATCATCCATCGCGACCTCAAGCCGTCGAATATTCTGGTGGAGTTGGCCGATGGCCGGCCGATTCCCAAGATTATCGACTTCGGAGTCGCCAAGGCGACTGGGCCGCGCCTGGCGGAGCGGATGCTGTTGACCGAGACGGGGGCCCTCATCGGCACGCCGGGATATATGAGCCCGGAACAGGCCGACATGACGGGGACCGGGGTTGATTTGCGAACCGACATCTACTCACTTGGCGTAATCCTGTACGAAGTGCTCGCCGGCCTGCCCCCCTTCGATTCCGACACGTTTCGCGGTCACGGCCTCGGCGAGATTCAGCGCATCATTCGCGAGGTCGAGCCGCCCACGCCGAGCACGCGCCTCAGCGTGTTCAAGTGCAAACCTTCACCTTCAGCCAATGCGGAAGTAGCCGAAATCAGGAACGGGCGAATCGCAGCCCTCTGCTCTGTCGAAGAGATCGCAGAACGCCGCCGCTGCGATCCGCGGACACTACGGCGCAGGCTTCAAGATGACCTCGACTGGATCACCATGAAGGCCATGGAGAAGGACCGGGCCCGGCGTTACTCTTCGGCGTCTGAACTCGCTGCCGACCTGCGGCACCATCTCAACCACGAACCGGTCCTCGCCGGTCCGCCGAGCGCGACCTACCGGCTGAGCAAGTTTGTGCGACGTCACCGTGTCGGCGTGGCCGCCGGCGCAGCGATCGTCCTGGCGCTGGTGGCGGCAACCGTGGTCTCGACCGGCTTCGCGCTGAGCGAAGCCGAGCAGCGGCGCATCGCGGTTGCCGCAGAGGGCCAAGAGAAACATGCCCGTAAGGAAGCGGAACAGGCCCGGGCCGCCGCAGAAGAACAGCGCAAGCTGGCTGAGCAGCGAGAGAAGGAGGCCATCGAAGCCCGCGATCACCTGCAGGTCGTGGCCGACTTCCAGTCATCCATGCTCGCGGAGACCGACGCCGAAGGCATGGGACTGGCGATTGTTGACGGTTTCGAGGAGGGGATCCGCGCGGCGCTGGCCGGGCCAATCGAGGACGAGAGCGAAGTCGCCAGCGTCTTGGAGACCTGGCGCCAGCAGACGCTCAAAGCCAACCCGACGACCTTAGCGCTGAAGGTGCTGGATGAGTTTGTCCTGGCCAAGGCTACTGAAACGATTGAGAACGAGTTCGCCGACCAGCCGCTGGTCCGCGCCGCCCTTCAGCAGACGGTTGCGAATACGTATGGGGAGATCGGCCTGCACGAACGTGCGCTACCGCTGCTGGAAGCGGCCCTTGCCACCCGGCGTAAGGAGCTCGGCGACGACCACCCGAACACGCTGGCCTCGATCAACGGCATGGGCATCCTGGCCAGCGCATTGGGCAGGCTGGAAGAGACCGAAGCTTTCTACCGCGAAGCGGTGGAGCGCTCCCGCCGGGTTCTGGGCGACGACGACCCGCGCACGCTGACGTCGATTGGCAACATGGGCAAACTGCTCAGGTCGATGGGCAAGTACGAGGAAGCCAGGCCGTACTACCATGAGGCGCTGGAGGGCCGCCGCCGGGTGCTGGGCGACGACCACCCGGACACACTGAAGGCGATTGGCAGCATGGGCTTCCTGCTAAAGTCTATGGGCAAGTACCGGGAGGCGGAGCCGTACGACCGTGAGGCGCTGGAGGGACACCGCCGGGTGTTGGGCGACAACCACCGGGACACGCTGACCTGGGTCCACAACATGGGCATACTGCTCAGCAAGATGGGCAGGCATGAGGAGACCGAACCGTACTACCGTGAGGCGCTGGAGGGCCGCCGCCGAGTGCTGGGCGACAACCACCCACGCACGCTTGTCTCCATAAGCGAGATGGGCGCCCTACTCACGAAGCTGGCCAAGTTCGAGGAGGCAGAGTCGTACTACCGGGAGGCGCTTGAAGGCCGCCGCCGCGTCTTGGGCAACGACCACCCGCAAACGTTGACATCTGTCAACCGCATAGGCCATCTGCTCTGGTCGCTGGACAAATTCGAGGAGGCTGAGCCGTACTTCCGCGAAGACCTGGAGGCCTCACGCCGGTTGCTGGGCGACGACCACCCAGAGACTCTGACCTCGATCCACAACATGGGCTCCCTGTTCCTGTCGATGGGCAACCTGGACAAGGCGGAGCCATATTTCCGCGAAGCGATGGAGACCAGCCGCCGTGTCCTGGGCGACGATCACCCGGAGACGCTGCATTCAATCCAAAGTATGGGCGACCTACTCACCCAGATGCGCGAGCGCGACGAAGCCGAGTTCTACTGCCACGAGGCGCTGGAGGGCCGCCGGCGCGTTCTGGGTGACGACCACCCAGACACGCTGCAGTCGATCAAGAACATGGCCTACCTGCTCTCCTCGATGGACAAGCTCGACGAAGCCGAGCCGCTATTCCTCGAGGCCGTGGACGGCGCCAGGCGGTCGTTGCCGCCTGGCCATTGGCTCACCGGCTCTCACCTATCTAGTTACGGGTGCTGCCTTAGCAAGCTGCAGCGATACGCCGACGCCGAAGCCGCATTGCTGGAGGCGCACGAAACTTTCGAGGCCGTCCTAGGCGCGGGGCACAGGCGGACAATCAACGTAGTTGCATCGATCATCGGCCTCTACGACGCCTGGGACGCTGCCGAGCCTGACATGGGCTACGACGCCAAAGCGGCCGAGTGGCGGGCGAAGCTGCCGGCGTCTCCGCCTGGTTCCCTACCCGTCACTGACGGCAGCCAGCGGGGCCCGGCGCCCTGAGGCAGTGGCCACAGCATGAACTGACTGACGTTGGAGCAGATCGAGCAGCTTGGTCGCCAGGCGGTGGAGACGGACGAGACTGAGGAGCGTGGCCAGCACGTCGAACCATGCGAGGCCTGCCGCAGCAGGCTCGATGAACCCTCGGCCAGGGCCGAACCCCACGCACGTTGAAGCCCGGTTGACCAACTCCCCACCGACTGGGGCGACTGATGCCACTCCGATGCGAAACGAAACAGTTGAAGTCCAAGACGGTAGCACGATGAGCCGGACTCCTTTGCTTGGGCGGCGGTTCCGCTTGTACCAGAACAAGACTCAGGGTGCAGGCACACCGGGGCTGCGGGCCGGGTCTCCGCCGAACATCTTCGCCGGGCACAAGATAGGCCGTGCAGTCAGTAGGCATGCAGCGACCACCTCGTAGATAGCGAGATACACTTCTGTAGCCACCACGCAATATCCGCACAGGATCTCTCCGTGTTACGTGCGGCCGCCTGCGCGCCGGGCATCGGCCCAGAGTGCCTCTCAAGGCCGCAGCAGCGACAGCTCTATCGCCGGGGCCAGTTGCCTGCGCAAAGAAACTGTGTCAGGAACGCTCGGGCAAGACGACTAATCTCGGCGCAGTCTCAGAGCTGCTCGCCTGTGCCGCCGGGCCTGAACGCCTACCTGCCTCGTATCGCCGGCAGCAGAGAGAATCTCAGGCGCAGGCCGGCCGAGGCCGCCCGATAACCCGGCGCGCGACTCCTGGCGTACCGATAGACGGGCAGGAAAGCTCGCCAATCGTGTAGGCGCGTTGCTGGGCAGATAGGTATTATGGAAGATGAAGAAGCGGGCCGACTACGAACGGAATGAGGACATGTTACCGCCGCCCAAACTCACGGCATCGCCGCAGAGTCTGTCTCACGTAGAGCAGGACGCGCCCGACGCGCTGTGGCCGGTGGTCTACGACGAGCTGCATGGGCTGGCAGTCCAGTACTTCCGGGACGAACCCTCCGATCATACGTTGCGGCCTACGGCACTGGTGCACGAAGCCTATCTTCGGCTGGCGGGCGACCAGGGGCAGAGCTGGGAGAGTCGGGCCCAGTTCTTTTCCAGCGCCGCGCGGGCCATGAGGCGGGTCCTGATCGATCACGCCCGCCGACGACGTTCCGTGAAACGCGGGGGACAACGGCGCAGAGTCCCGTTGGACAATGCCCAGCTCGCCGCTATTGATCGCGACGACGACATTCTGGTATTGGACGAGGCCCTGGACAAGCTGGGCTCGTTCGACCCTCAACTCGCCCGCGTGGTCGAACTCCGCTTCTTCGCCGGCCTCACCTTCGAGGACACCGCGCGCACGATCGGCGTATCGCTGATCACGGCCAAGCGCATGTGGAAGATGGCCAAGGGCTGGCTTCAACGCGAAATCCACAACGGGGGCTGACATTGGATGCCGCTAGCTGGCAGCGCGCCAGGGAAGTGTTCCTGGAGATTTGTGACGCCGACCCCGCGGAACGGCAGGCGTTGCTGGCGCAGCGGATCGGCGACAACGAAGCCCTTCGGGCCGAAGTTGAGCAACTGCTGGCCTCGAGCGACGAGGAGAGCGTGCTCGACGCCGGACCGGAAAGCCTGGTTGCGGCGCTGGACCGGGCGGCTGGCCACTCGTTGTTGGGA
Organism: Phycisphaerae bacterium; assembly: GCA_028277545.1. Classification (GTDB taxonomy): domain Bacteria; phylum Planctomycetota; class Phycisphaerae; order UBA1845; family UBA1845; genus JANQGB01. The sequence goes on from JANQGB010001026.1 coordinate 8,704, forward strand.
CGGCGGGTCGGGGCCTACGAACTGAAGGACGTGATCGCCTCCGGCGGTATGGGCACGGTTTACCTTGCGGAACGGGCGGATGACCAGTACCGCAAGACCGTCGCGGTGAAGCTGATCCGCCGCGGCACGATGGACGACGAATCCCGTCGTCGGTTCCGCAACGAGAGACAACTGCTCGCGCTGCTGGATCACCCGAACATCGCGCGGTTGCTGGACGGCGGAGTGACCCCTGCGGGCATCCCCTTCCTGGTGATGGAGCATGTCGACGGTCGGCCTCTAATACGTTACTGCGATGATGAGAGGCTGCCGATTCGGCAGCGGTTGGAGCTGTTTCGAGACGTCTGCGCGGCGGTCGAGTACGCCCACCGCAATTTGATAGTGCACCGCGATCTCAAGCCGGGCAACATCCTGGTCACCGCCGATGGGATACCCAAGCTGCTGGACTTCGGTATCGCCAAGTTGCTTCGCGACGAGGGCGATCCGCCCGCGGCCGGACCGACGACGACCGCCGGTCGGCGGCCCATGACGC
>JANQGB010001070.1 GCA_028277545.1 Phycisphaerae bacterium
CCCTCGTTCGACACCCTGGAACACGTCCGGCGTATGGTCCAGATTGAAGCCAACGCCGCGGCGGACAACCCGCTGTTCTTCGGCCAGGAGAACGGGCAGGAGGGAGCCTACTTCGCTGCTGGCAACTTCCATGGGCAGCAGATCGGCATGGTGGTCGACTTCCTGTGCATCGCCATGTCGGAACTGGCCAATCTGTCCGAGCGGCACACCAACCGCCTGTTGAACCCGGTACTCTCGGGCCTGCCCGACTTCCTGGTCGAGGGCAAGGGGCTCAACTCGGGCCTGATGGTGGCCCAGTACACGGCCGCGGCCCTGGTGAGTGAGAACAAGGTGCTGAGTCATCCGGCCTCGGTAGACTCGATCAGCGTGTCCGCCGATCAGGAGGACCACGTCAGCATGGGGCCCATCGCGGTCCGTAAGTGCAACGAGATTCTGCGTAACGTGCGGGCGGTGCTGGCCATCGAGATGATGTCCGCCGCCCAGGCGTTCGAGTTCCATGAGGGCCGGCGCCCCGGTAAAGGCACCGCAATCGCTTACGACCTCATCCGCCAGAAGGTCCCGGCACTCAAGGATGACCGGGTGCTCTATCCGGACATCGAGGCTATCCGGCAGATGGTCGAGGACTGCAGTATCCTGGATGCCGTCGAGGCGGAGATCGGTCCGCTGACCCTGGCCCGCGACGTCGAGTTGCCCGGTCCTGATGTGCCGGAGTAGCAGTTGCGTAACCGGGTGACCAGACGCGGAGCGGCCTGCTCGGACTCGACCTACCGCTGGGGTTGTGCCGGGCCGGGCGAGCGCCGCGCCGGTCGGCCGTACCGCAGGCTTCCAGCCTGCAGTTGCCGCGGTAACGATGCAGGCCAGGTGCCTGCGGTACGAAGGCACGCTGACCTATCGCTTTTGTGCTAACATGGAGCCTAGGTGACAGCCAGTCAGATTGGTCTGCGCGGCGTACGGTCGCCCGGCGCGGGTCGCACACGGCGTGCCTCGACGACCCACGCTTGCAGGAAGCAGGGCGGGGCTCGACCCCACTCCACACGGAAGCCAGGCGATGGGTAAGACCGGACTGCTGCTCGATCAACGTTACGAACGCCACGATACCGGCCCGCAGCATCCGGAGAGCCCCAGGCGCCTGGCTGCCATCCGCAAGGCAATCGAAGAAGTCACGGTGGACCCGCGGATCGAGGCCATCGAGCCGCAGCCGATTCTGCCGGCGGGGCTGCTGCGGATTCACTCGCGGGATTATGTGACTCGGGTAGATGCCGCCTGCCGTCAGGGACTGCCCTTCATCGATGTGCCCGACAGCGCCATCTGCCCCGACAGCTACGAGATAGCACTGCTGGCGGCGGGAGGAACAACGCAGGCCATCGACGCGGTGATGAGCGGGGACCTGGCCAACGCGTTCTGTGCCGTCCGTCCGCCGGGGCACCATGCCGAACGTAGTCAGTCGATGGGCTTCTGCCTGTTCAACAACGTTGCCCTGGCGGCCGAGAGGCTGCTGCGGTACCACGAGTTGGAACGAGTGCTGGTCCTGGACTGGGACGTCCACCACGGCAACGGCACGCAGCACAGCTTCGAACATCTGCGGGAAGTCCTGTTCATCAGCCTGCACGGGCACCCCGACGTGCTGTACCCCGGGACCGGCTTCGAAAACGAGACCGGAACGGGCGACGGTGAGGGTTACACGCTGAACATCCCCTTCATGCCGGGCACAACCGGCGATGAGTATCGCCGGGCATTCAACGAGCAGATCCTGCCGGCCATCGACGACTACCGGCCGCAGTTCATTCTGATCTCCGCGGGCTTCGACGCCCACCGGCTGGACCCGCTGGCCCCGCTGTGTCTGGAAACGTCCGACTACGAGTGGATGACCCAAACCGTAATCGAAGCGGCAACCCGTCACTGCCAGGGGCGACTAACCAGCGTGCTGGAAGGCGGCTACCACCTGGACGCCCTGTCCGAGAGTGTGACCACACACCTGGCGCTGCTGGCTGAGTCCGCGGGCTGAGCCCGAACGCGGGCCACCCGACAAGCACGCCCGCCCCGGTCAAAACATACCCTTCGGCCACAGAGTATGCTTCGCGGCGATGAAGAGGCTGTTCAGTATACTTGTTCTTTTGCGTTGTTTTCCTCGCCAAGCTCAAAGGCCTCTGCTGCAAGCGGCCCAATGCGCACCATCCCAGGCGGCCCAGCATCGCGTGCGACTTCGGCAGAGGTGCAGCGCGAGAAGGCTCGCCTTCTTCCACCGCGGTGAGCCCCTGGCAGGCTCCACCCGCGTCGGGTGACCACCCGCCTGCGATACTCCTGGCCAAGTTTCCAGCCCGCCTCCCAGCTATCCCTGCGGGCCGGAGAACTGCTGCTGGAAGAGCATGAAGTCGTCCAGGTCCACATCGCCGTCGCCGTCGAGGTCGGCCGGGTTCGACGCGGGACACTCGACATCCTCGCACGTCGCCCGGTCACCCTGGTACGCCCCTCCGGCAGCCTCGCAGGCTGACTCGGTAGCGACGATGCACGTAGAACCAAGGCAGCAGGCGCCGGTCAGTGGCGGCACACCCTGGCAGTCGTCGGGTATGCCGTCAGGCGGATTGGTGTCCGGGCTGGTACCGCTGGCGATGTCGCATTCGTCTGGCACGTCGTTGGCGTTGCAGTCGGAGCACCAGAGACTCCCGTCGCAGTCGGCGATGTCGCAGTCGTCCGGAATACCGTTAGAGTTGCAGACGAGGATCGCGATGTCGCACTCGTCGGGGATGCCGTTGGCGTTGCAGTCCTCGCTGCTGCCGGCGGTGACGTCGCACTCGTCCGGAACGCCGTTCGTGTTGCAGTCGTCCTCCAGATCCATGCACTCATCAGGAATGCCGTTCGCGTTGCAGTCTTCGCTCGTGCCGTCGTGGATGTCGCACAGGTCGGGCACGCCGTTCGTGTTGCAGTCCTCGGTCCCGCCGATCTCACACTCGTCGGGGACGCCGTTCACGTTACAGTCCGGGCTGGTCGCCTGTTCGATGTCGCACGCGTCGGCCACACCGTTGGTGTTGCAGTCGCGATAGTACGGAGTTTCGTCCGCGCCCATGTCGATGCGGCAATGCTGGATGCGAACGTCGCCGTCGCAGTCGACGGTCAATTCGACCGGCACAGCGGCGTTGTTACCGGCGTTGATGCACGGCGAGCCGTCCATCAGGTGCAGATCGTCGTCCGGCGTGCCGTAGGTGTCGTCGGGGCCGTCGGCGTCGACGAACAGCGGATCGGCGTTGATATTGCCCACGCCGGGCCAGCCGCCCTGGATGCAGCAGTAGGTCGGCTGGGTGGTACTCCCGCCAAAATGGAGAATCTGCGGCCCGTACGGTGCGACGTTGCCCCACAAGATGCAGTTGGTGAGCGTCGAGTGGCTGAATTGGTGACTATACATTCCGCCGCCGTCACTGGTCGCCGAGTTGCCGCTGAAGGTGCAACTGGTCAATGAAGTCG
>JANQGB010001166.1 GCA_028277545.1 Phycisphaerae bacterium
CGTATCCGACTGCACCTGTTCTTCATCATCGGGGCACTGGTGATCATCTTCCGCGACGGGGCGGGGATGGGCGTCGGCGCGGCGATGGTGGGGATTCTCTTTCTGATCGTGTTGCTGCACGAGTTCGGTCACTGCGCCGGAGCCCGCTACGTGGGCGGTCACGCGGAAGAGATTCTGATGTGGCCGTTGGGCGGACTGGCCAGCGTGTCCGTCCCGCATAACGCCAAAGCCAACCTGATCACCGCGGTGGCCGGCCCGATGGTCAACGTTGTGATCTGCGCCGTTCTCTCCGTCATCCTGGTGCTCCTGACCGGCAGGCTGTCCTCCGTGCCCTGGAATCCTTTCAATCCGAGCGGCGTGGCGGTCGGCACACCCGTGCAATACTGGATGGCCAACGTCTTCTACATCAGCTACATCCTGTTGCTGTTCAACCTGGCTCCCGTCTTTCCGATGGACGGCGGGCGGGTATTCCAGTGCCTGATGTGGCCTTCCCGGGGGTATCACAACTCCACCAAGCTCGCCACCGGCGTCGGCATGGTCGGCGCGATCGGCTTCGGCGTGCTGGGCATCATCACCCAGAACATGATTCTCCTGTTCATCGCCATCTTCGGCTACATGACCTGCTGGCAACAGAGGCAGATGCTGAAGATGACCGCCATGGCGGACGACAGCGAGTTCGGCTACGACTTCTCGAAGGGCTTCGGCGCTTTCGAAGGCAAGTCTGAATCCCAGCCCAAGCCCGGCTACTTCGCCCGCCGGCGGGCCGCCAAGGAGGAACGTCGCCGGGAGCGGGAACAGGCCGAGCTGGAGGAACATCGCCGTCGGGTGGACTCCATCCTGCAGAAGATCGCTCGCCACGGCGCTGACTCGTTGACCCCCGCCGAACGACGCACACTCGAAAGCGAAACAGAGCGCCAGCGGGCCGCCAAACAGTAGACGGCGGCGTCGAACGGCGAGCCCGACCCGGGTGGAGACGAGCGGCCCGCGGATGCTCCCGCGCGCCGGACCTGCCGCCTGCGGCGCTGGACAACTTGCCCGCAATAGGCGACATTCTGCTCCATGAACGACCGAGCTTTCCAGCAATGCATCGATCCGGACTGCGCCGCGACCTACGCCCTGGACGAGGTGCTCTTCAGTTGCCGCAAGTGCGGCGCCCTACTAGACGCCCGGTATGACTGGGATCGCTGTGAAGTGCCCAAGTCGCTCTCTTTCTTCGCCGAGCGTTGGAGCACGGTTGGGCGCGGCCCGAAAGCCATAGCCGACTACAGCGGCGTGTGGCGGTTTCGCGAGTTGCTGCCCTTTGCCGACGTCAACCGGATCGTCAGCATCGGCGAGGGGCGGACGACACTCCAGCAGGCCGACCTTCTGGCCAAGAACATCGGAATGAAGCCCGGCCACCTCTTCCTGGAGTACGAGGGATTCAACCCCTCGGGCAGCTTCAAGGACAACGGAATGACCGCGGCTTTCACCGTGGCCCGCATGCTGGGGCGGCGCCGAGTGGCCTGCGCTTCCACCGGTAACACCAGTGCCTCCATGGCCATGTTCGCCAGCGCATCCTCCCCGGCCGAACTGCCCCCGACGCAGGCCATTGTCTTCATCGGCAGCGGCAAGATTGCTTACGGCAAACTGTCCCAGGCACTGGACCACGGTGCCACGACGCTGCAGGTGGCCGGCGATTTCGACGCCTGCATGCACCGGGTGGCGGAGTTGACCGACCGAATGGGCATCTACCTGATGAACTCGGTCAACCCCTTCCGCCTTGAAGGGCAGAAGACGATCATGTACCGCGTGCTGCAGGGGCTTGACTGGGAGGTCCCCGACTGGATAGTCGTCCCGGGCGGTAATCTGGGCAACAGCAGCGCCTTTGGCAAGGCCTTCGCCGAACTGCACCAACTGGGCCTGATCGATCGCATCCCGCGCGTGGCCATCATCAACGCGACCGGCGCCCCCACGCTGTACCAACTGTACGAAGAACAGGGCGTACGCTGGAACAGCGGGCGATACAACAAACAGCAGGTCGACGAACACTACGGCCAGCTTGACGCCAAGGAGTGGAAGGCCGTTACGATCGCCAGCGCTATCGAGATCGGCCGGCCGGTCAATCTATCGAAGGCACTGCGCACCCTGGAAGTAACCGACGGGCTGGTACGCCATGTTGACGATGCGTATATCCTCGAGAACAAGGCGCTCGTAGGTCGATACGGTTACGCCTGTGAACCGGCCAGCGCGGCGTCGGTGGCGGGCGTTCGCGTCCTGCTGGAAGAGGGCATTATCTCGCCGGACGACCGGGTGGCCTGCATCCTGACCGGCCACGGCCTGAAGGATCCCGACGCCACCGTCGGCTATCACACGGGGATGAACACCAAGGCGGTCAAGTGGCCTGAGCCGTCGCCGCCAACGGGCAAGATGGCCAATCAGCCGATACCGGTGGCGGACGACATCGACGAGATCTGCCGCGTTCTGGACGCTGGGCCGTAGCCGCTACCGCCGCCCGGGATCGCGGAGTCACCTCGAAGGAGGACGGGCATGATTCGTGTCGCCATCGCCGGCGCTACCGGGCGCACGGGCTCGCGGGTACTGGAGTTGGCTCACCAGGCGCCCGACTTCGAGGTTGTGGGTGCCCTGGTCGCCAGGGACGACTCCCGGTTGGGCCAGCCGGCCTTTGCCGATGACACGGGCCTGACGCTCGAGGCCGGCACCAATACCGCGTTTGATGTGCTGATCGACTTCTCTCTGCCCGATGGCACGGTGCAGTGGTGCCAGCGAGCCTACGAGTCGGGTGCGGCCTTCGTCAGCGGCACGACCGGCCTGTCCGACGAGCAACGCTTCCTGCTCCACCTGGCGGCCGAAAGGACACCCGTGGTCTGGGCCGCCAACTTCAGTATCGGGATTAACCTGCTGCTGCGGATGGTGGGCCCTGTGGCCCGCGAACTGGGCGAAGACTTCGACATAGAAGTTGTCGAGACCCACCACAATCAAAAGATCGACGCTCCCAGCGGAACCGCTCTGTCTCTGGGCCAGGCCATGGCCGACGCCACGGGGCGGGACTTTGACAGCGACGTGGTCTACGGTCGAAGCGGCACGCCGGGGCCCCGCCCCAGGCGCCAGATCGGCATTCATGCCATCCGTCTTGCAGACGAGGTGGGCCGCCATGAGGTCCACTTCGCCGGCAGCGGCGAGACTCTCGTCCTGCAGCACGCCGCCCGCTCGCGCGACGCCTTCGCCCGGGGCGCGTTGACCGCGGCCCGCTGGGCGGTCCGGCAAAAGCCCGGTCTTTATTCCATGCAGGACGTCATTACCGCCCGGTAGTTTCGGTTCCCCCCC
>JANQGB010001398.1 GCA_028277545.1 Phycisphaerae bacterium
GCCCACGAAGGCCACGTAGGGAGCCACGGACCCCCCGGGAGGATCGTAGATGGTGCCCAGCACCGCGCCCTCAGCACTGAAGTAGAACTCCGGCGTATCGCCGCATTGCGGAGCGGGCAGGGTGCCCTGGTAGAGTCCACCGCCGATGAGCTGCAGCGGGACGGACTGGAAGGCACCGCCGGTGTAGCGGTAGTACATGGTGGCCGAACCCGGCACCACCGACTCGCCCTCAGTGAGGATCTCGACATCGATCACGGTGGCCTGGCCCGGCGGCAGGAACTCGGGAGCCCCACCCGGCAGACTCATCGACATCGAGGCATACGGCGGATGGTCGTTGGTGAGCATCAGCTCGTCGATGCCGATCCGGCCCTGGCTCGAACCCCACGAGGGCCCGAAATCAAAACGCACGGTCTCGATGTCGGTCAGGTCCAGACCGGAACCGTTGGCCAGGAAGTCGGTTATGCGGATGCGAACGGTTTCCATCTCGTTGTGCCAGCCGCCGGAGCGGGCGTGGGGCTGCTCGAGCCCGCCGCCGTAGGCGCCAATGTTGATGGAGCTGGTCGTGCCACTGCCGTCCTCCAGGGTGACCGAGAACGTCGTATCGCCCATGAAGGCCAGCGTGTAGGGGTGCTGGGTGCCCTGGGCGCCGCGGAACGAGAGGTACTTCTTGTCCGAGAAGTTGCGCAGAGAGGAGATGATCTCCCACTCGTAGTAGCGGTCAGTGCCGTTCCAGTCGAAGACCACGCCGCGGCTGGTGTCGCCAGAGTTGTTGGCCAGGGTCATGCCGTTCATGGGATCGCTGGACGTCCAACTGAAACTGCTGTTGTTGTCGTTGAGGCGATCCTCGGTCACGTTCTCGACCGTGTAATTGACGGAGCCGCCGGAGCTGCTGGTGCCGGGGCTTTCGTTGGTCTGGTAGTCGTCGATCATGACGTTCCCGTCTTCGTTGCCGTTGCGGTGCATGTTAGTGACGACGAAGCAGGGGTCGGAGGTGTCCACACCGATGGGGTGGAAGGTCTCATACTGCCGCCAGAGGAAGTCGTGGGCCGGAATGTTGCCCTCGATGTAGTACTTGATGAGCGGCAGGAAGTAGCCCAACTGGACCGCGTGGGTGCCGGCCTCACCAATCGAGCAGGGCCCGCTGAACCATGCACTTCCGCCGCCGGCGTGGAACCAGCCGTGGCCGGTGCCCTGGACGACGGTGGACTGCCGATAGTGGGTCGCCCGGTCGTGCAGGTGGAAGGTCTGGCAGATCTCGCACCCGGCGGAGCCGTCCACGTCAGAGTCGCCCGAGGCGGTCCAGAGGTGGTAATTGGCGTCGTGCGGGTTGGAGCTGTTGGTGCCCAGGAAGTCGGTGGGCAGCATGCTGCTGATCAGACGAATGTCGTCGAGAGTGTAGTGCGTAGCCGAGTGGGTGCCATCGAAGAGCTTGTCGTATGCTCGGGCGACGCCTTCGGCACCGCGGCTGTGGCCGATCCAGGTAATGCGGCTCGAGTCGATGTGCCCGGCCAGGGCACCGTCGGCGATCCAGTCCTGGTTGGCGAGAAGGTAGTCGGTGTTATTCAGCGTCGTGTTCGACGCGGTCTCGATGCCAGGCCCGGTCTCGTTCTGGTGGCTCATCACGATGTAGCCGTAGGAGGCCATGTGGAAGCCGATGTGGTCGTACCACTGGTAGTTGTGGCCGTTACCGTGGCTGACCACGATCAGCGGCAACTGACCCAGCGACGCAATGTCGGTGGGGTAGTAAGTATCCTGGCCCAGCCAGGAACCACCACTGTAGATAACCTCAGTGACGGCCAGCGGACCGGACTGGGTCGTGTCGTGAATTGCATACAGGCCGGCTTCGGCGCTGAAACCGTCGATGTAATCTCCACCGCTCAAGAGGCCGTTCTGGTCGCAGTCCAGGACGACGTCGTAACCCACACCCAGGCCCAGGCCAGCGTCGGCATTGAGATCGAAGGGACCCGAGACCTCGTAGGTGTTGTCCTGGACGTTAGTGCCGGTGAAGGTGACCTCTTGCGGCCCGCCGACGACGTCGGTCAGGGTCGGGTCTACCGTCCAGGCGGCGCCGGACTTGGCGTCGGTGACATAGATGTCGCAGGTCTGCCCCGCGATCTCCGGAAAGCGGG
>JANQGB010001408.1 GCA_028277545.1 Phycisphaerae bacterium
GCCCACGAACGGCGAGGCGGTGGGCACGAACACGGCCCGCTGGTCGTCGACCAGCTTGCCGGCGCTGTTTAGTCCGCCGACGAGTCTGGTGGCCATCCAGCGGGTATTCGGCCCGACGGGCGGGTTGTCGAGGGCGATGGCGGTAGCGGTGACAGCGCCGACCGCACTGCCCGTGGCCGCGACGTCAAATCCCAGAGCCGCTACGATCTTGGCGTCATCTGCGTCCGGAATGGCCCACAGGTACAACGCCATCGCTCGATCGGGAGCAATCGCCAGCGCGGGATTGGAATTGTCTGCCGGCCCACCCTGTACTTCGCTGGTCGGCCCGCCGGAGTCGAAGAATAAAACGACCCCTGGTGCGGGGGTAGCCAGGCCGGCCAACCCCAGCAGGGCGACGGCCAGGACTCGCTTCCTGGTCAGAGAGACGAAGCCTGTCATTTTCAAGCTCCCCTGAACTTTGTTAGCCCGACCTGCCTGAGCTCCGTACAGTACGTTTAGCGGCAGCAAGTTCGTGTTCCGTCCATCTTAGCGAATCGCCGGCACCGATAGAACCTGCCGCTGTTGGCTGCGCGCCCCGGCAAGCCAGGTCACACAACTTCTGACTTCAGGCGTGTTTCCCGCAGGTGACCGCGCGATCAGCCCGCCCGAAAATCCAGCAGTGCCGCAACAAGTCCAGTGAGAGGCGGGCCGAGTCGGACAGCGGAGCCGTGTCGGGGTACGTAACGTCGCCACGGCCGGGCGGCAGACAAGGGGTGTGTCGCCTGGGCGGCTGGGGTAAGCGTGCCGCCCGTAGCGAGATGTTGACTGAACTGAGGCAATCCTCTACATCGAGGCTCCCCCGGAGGCTGGCGGTAGCCTCGGCTGATTTGCTGGGTAAGCAAAGGCTGCGCCGGATGCGGGCCGCGGACCCTGGCCACTCTTGCCGGCTGAGACGCCGGTCTCCGGCGTTGCGGTCGGGTTCGTACGGGCGTTGGGGCCAGTCTCCAGATTGCAAACGGGCGGGACTTGAGACGGTGAGCAGGCGTATCCGCATTCGAGGGCTGGTCAAGATGGCGGACATCGTGCGGCGCGACCTGTCGCGCCCGCTGTCCCCCGATCGGAAGGGCGAACTCCGCGCCTTGGTGGACGATACTGTCGGCGAGGTGGACCGCATCCTGGCTAGCTACGGGAGCAGCGTCGCGACTCTGCCGGCCCCCAGCCGGCAGGCCTACCAGTTCCTGGCGGGGCTGGACTTCGACTCCCTGCCTGCGGAGGCGGTCGGCGAGACAGACCGTCCGGCCCCGGGCAGTGTCTCCCTGGTGGGGCTGCAGTCGTTCCTGGATGAGGTCCTTGACGGGCTGGCCCAGCCGATCACGGCCCAGAGGGCCGAAGTCCTGTACGGCTCTATCAGTACGGCCAGCAAGAGGATAGAACGGTATTTGACTGACAACGATCTGGCGTCGGGTGATCTCAAGCCCCGATCGCGAAGCGCCCGTGGCTGGCTGGCGTTCTTTTCGGACCGCGCCAACTATGACGACTACCTGGATGCGGTTAAGCGGGCAGCGCCGATATTGGAGGAGTCCGTCCGCCGCACGGAGAAGTTTCGCGCGCCGGCGTTGATCCGCTTTCGCCCGATGAACGGCCTCTACCGCCTGCGCGGCTATGCCGACGCAACGCAACTCTCGTTGGCTACTCCCATGATTCGGTTCTCGACCGAGTTATTCGGTGCGCTGGCGGACGCTGCGTTGC
>JANQGB010000294.1 GCA_028277545.1 Phycisphaerae bacterium
GTATCGTACCGGCGGCGAGGTGCGCTGGGAGCGGCGAGCGGAGTTGCTGGAGAAGGCGCCGCCGGCTCGCCGCTGGCCATGGTCTCAGCCTCCTCCAGCGCGGGCAGTGCCAACGTCGCTGGCGATGGCGGGCGGATGACGGGATTGCCCCCCTGCACCGCAGGACGGGCTTCTGGCGCCGACCAGGATCCGACCGCGTCTGAGACAGCGGCCCGCTCGATGATCGGCTCGGGAGTCACCACGTCGGCCGCTACGGGGTCTGACCAAACAACAACCTCGGCCGAGCACAGCGATGCCTGGTCGACTGCCGGCCTGGCTCGAGATGGGGGCAGCGAGGCGGCGGCCACTGTGATAGTCGGAGGCTCGGCAGCGGCTGGTGGACTCGCCTGGCTTTGCGGCACGCTGAGTTTGACCGGTGGAGCGGGTGCGACGACGGCCTGCCGTGCGCCGGCGAGCGGAGTAGAGGTGGACGGCGAGGCGGCATCCTGGACGGGGAACAGACTCTCAGCCATCGGCGCTGCCCTGGCCAACTCCTCGCCAGGCAAGGCGTCTGGAGCCAGTTCCACGTCGGGCGACGGCGTCGAAGCGGGCGGGCTCGGGATCGAGCTACGTACCCCTGTGAGGCGCGGCACCGTCGCCACGGTGTTCGGTGAGATTGCGTCTGGTTCATTCGCTTGCATGGGAGCCATCTCCGCCGGGAGAGGCAGTTCAAGCGACGCAGCTTCAGATTTCCGGGGCACGTCTCGGTGCTGCGTCAGCCGGAGGGGCAGTGTGGTGGCCTCGGCAATTTGGGGCCTGGCCGGCTGGTGCCTGCCAAACTCGATCGGCCGGCGCTCGACCGTTAGTTCGGCAGTCTCGGCGGCAGCCGGCCTGCGTAGTGCCACGTCCGGTCTCTGGTGGCGAACTTGCCGCGGCGCCGGAGCCTGCACGTCGGTCAAGTGGCGGCGAATCTGGGCGGCAATGCCGTCGGCGCGGGCCGCCGGCACCAGGGCAATCCTGTGCTTGCCCCCGCCGCGCGCCAGGCGGGTAAAGGAGGCCGTCACCTCCCAGGCGTTCAGCAGCAGTAGTAGAAGAAGGTGCGCCATGACCGAGGCGAGCAGGCATTTGGCCAACAGGCCCAGCTTGCGCCAGCGCAGATCGCGCAATAGCAATGGTAGCAGCGCCAACAGCAGCAGGATCAGCAAACACCACAGCAGATTCGGCCCGACCTGCCTCCAGAAGGCAGCCCAGTCAATGGGATTCTGGACATCCTCGATCTCGGCGAAAACCTCTCGCGAGACGGTCCGGTACAGGCTGTAGTCGATTGGCGATTCGGCGCCGGTGAGGTCGTCGCGGCGGTCGGAACTGAAGTACAGGGCGTATCCGCCCAGGCTCAAGCCGGGGTCGAGTTCGTTGGCGGCGGAGTTGACGCTGGCGCCCAGGTTGGCCGGTGCGCGGTGCCGGTCCTGCGTACGACGAGTACGGTAGAGGTCGTAGCCGCCGCAGCCTCCCGACCGGTCCGACGAGAAATAGAGGAAGTCGCCGGCCGGGCTCACCGCCGGAGAACCCTCGTTGTGCGGCGTATTCAGTGACACCAGAGGCGCCGCGACGCCCGCTCCGGCGTCGGTCAGGGCGGCAATGTAAAGATCGTAATCGCGATGGAAGAAGTCCTCCCGTAGTGTTGCCGGCCAGGCATCCGGATTCGGTTCCTCGACGTCCGTCGGCTGCGGGCGGTTGGAGGCGAAATACAGGGTCTTGCCGGCTGGAGCGAGCGCCGGCCCGTACTCGTTGAACTCGGAGTTGACACGCGGCCCCAGATTGACCGGCTGCTTCCACCCCTCGGAACCCAGATGGGACACCCACAGGTCGTAACCACCGGCGCCGCCGGGGCGATCACTGTAAAAGTAGAGACTCCGGCCATCGGAACTGCACTCCGGGCCGAGGTCGTCGTAGTCGCTGTTGATAGCGTCCAGTGGCCGGGGATCACTCCATCCCTCCGGGCTGCGCCGGCTCACGAAGATGTCGGCGTTCTCGCCGGCCTTGCCGCGGACGAAGAACAAGGTCAGGCCGTCCCAACTCAGGCGAGGCTCATACTCGTTGGCGCCGCCGTCCAGGACCTCCGCCAAGACCTGCACCGGGGGCTCCCAGAGGACGTCGCGTAGCAACGCTTCCTCGGCCGACTGCCGAATGGACGCAGCATCGGTGTAGAATGTGCGCTGCCGTGGCCATACCCGCCAGGCGAACAAGCCGGCGACCACCAGAAAGAGGGCGAGTAGGACCACCAGCAGCGGCCTGCCCCACCGGCGCCGATTGCTGTCTGCGGTGCGTTCAGAGTTGTCGGTCATCAGTCCAGCACGGTATCGAGGTAAGGCTCCTGGATGCCTGAGGCCTTGCAGACATCCAAAACGGCGACAATGTTGGCGTAGGCTGTGGCCCGATCTCCACGAACCGTGACTTTCTGCCGGGGATTGACTGCCACTGCCTCGGTGACCATGGAACGCAGATCCTCCGTGTCGATGTGGCGGCCACCGACGATGATCTCACCCTCAGCGTCGACATTGATGATCAGCTCTCGTAACGACGCGCTGATAGGGCCGGCCGAACTGGCCACCGGCAGGGCAATCTGCATCTCCCGCTCCTCCTGGCGAAAGGTCGTGGCTACCAGGAAGAAGATCAGCAGCAGGAACACCATATCTATGATCGGTGTCAACTCGATGGGCACCGTGGCCTGAGGCTGCTCCGGTTTGATCAACATCGTGCTCGATCCTCCGCTCCCGACGCGATGCGTCGTCGACTGCCCCAGGTCCTGCGTCCCGCCTCCCGGTTTGACTTCAGGCGCCGCCGCAACGACCCGCGCCGGTCCCGGACCAGCCGGGACGGGCGGCGGGTCGCTTCATTGGGATGAGTCCATGCGCCGCGCATGCCGTCAGTCAGAACGCTCCGCCGAGAAGAAGACCAGTACCCTGAGTTCCTCCTCGATAGAGTGGAACTGATGATCCGTGTCAGCCTTCACGAAGACGACCGAACCCCGCTTGACACGCAGGTCATCGGGACCCACGCGCAGCCGGGCCAAACCGCTGATGATGTAATAGACTTCGTCCCGGGCGTGGCGCGACTGGTGGTCGCTGCCATTGGGTGGCAGCACGTACAGCCCCATGCTCAGCGACGGCACGTTCAAGAAGGACAGGTAGGGAGTCCGCAACTGCTGGCGACTTACTATCAGGCTGGCCAGGTCGAACGATTCAAAAGGTGCCTGGGTGGCGATCTGCCGCTTCATCGGTCGTCTCCCTTCGACTCGATAACTCTCTACTGCTTAGGTACTTGGCCGCGATTGGCCCACCGTACCGCCAGGCCCCTCCGATCGCCCCTCAACTTGCCGCCGCGGCAGTCGACGCCGGTTCGTCCGGCGTCTCGGCCAGGCGCGGAACGGCAGCCGCCTCGCCCGGCGGCCGCGGGTCTGCATACTGTTCGACGAACTCCACGGTCATCTCGTCCATCTCGCTCACCAGGTGTTCGACCCGACCTGAGATCCAGTGGTAGCCAATCCAAACCGGAATCGCGACCAGCAGGCCTGCGGCCGTCGTAATAAGGGCCTCGTAGATGCCCTTGGCCAGCAGTTCCGTCTTGCCCAAGGCCTCGCCAGAGACCGCGACCGTCTGAAACGCCTTGATCATCCCGAACATGGTGCCCAGTAGGCCGAGCAGCGGGGCGATGGATCCGATTACCGACAAGAGGCGCAGGTGCTTGCGCAGCCGGAACACCACCCGTTGGCCGGCGTCCTCGATGTGCTTCTCCAGCAGGTCGATCGGCTCGTGCAGCCGCTTGATTCCCGCCGCCAGAATCTGCGACACCGGGCTGTCAGCGTTCTGGCAATATTCCAGCGCCTTGCTCCGGTCCTCACCATCCACAACCATCACGGCCTTCAGGCCACGCATGAAGGCCGGCGGAATGACACGAGCGCGGCGCAGGCTGGCCAGGCGCTCCGCGATCACGCCCAGCGCAACCAGCGAGCAGATGCCGATGGGTATCATCATCCACCCACCCTTGACGACGAGCTCGAAGACCGAACCGCCGGACGCGGTTCCTGCCTGCGCCAAGGGCGACTCCGCGGCGGTTTGGCCCAGCACGCTAAACCACGGTACAGCCAACAGTAGGTTCACCACTTGTCTGTCCTCCTGCCCGGCAGGTGCCCCGGAACCTCCAACGCCTACTGGCCGGGCAGCGCCCCGCCGGACGCCTCGGCCAAACGCTCACCCGCCAGCTTTGCCCAGCGGGTCTGTTCGTGTTTGGTCGCTACGTGCTTGAACTGCTCTCGTGCCTCGACGACCTTGCCCTGCTTCAGGAAGCACCGGCCGGCCTCGTACAGAGCGGCGGCACTCCACTCCGGGTAGGCGTAGAGGATGTCCACCTTGAGCAGTTCGGTGACCGCCTCAGCGTATTGCCCCTTGGCGAACAGGCACTCGCCCACCTGAAACTGAGCGCGGGCCGCCGTAGGTCCCTGGTGGCGATCAACAACCTTGCGGTAGGCCTCGATCGCCTCGTCGAACCTGCCCTGGTTCTCGCGGGCCCAACCGACACCGAATTGCGCCTGGTACCAGTGGTCGCTGTCCCCAAAACGATCCAGATACTCACCGAACACCTGCTCACCCCGCGCCCAGCGCTGGAGCACAGCCATACACTCGCCCAGCCGTAGCAGGCTCGCCGGGCAGGTGGGATCGGATGGGAAGCTCTCGACCACGCGAGTCAGGTGAGCCAGCGCCCGTTCATGTCGCCCTGTCTTGAGGAACGCTTCGCCACAATAGAAGCTGGCCGACGCGAGTAGCGGGCTGTCCGGGAAACCGGCGACGAACTCCTCGAACAAGGCGGCGGCCTCAGCCGCGCGGCCTTGTTCCAGTTCACACACGGCCAGGCGATACGTGCCCTGCTCCCGCACTTCGGCGGGCACCAGCCGGGGATCATCCTTGATTATCTCGCGTAGTTCGCCCAACAAATCGGCGGCTGACTTATAACGCTTGGCGTCTGCATGCAGTGAAGCCAGTTCCAGCAGGGCGTGGACCCGGGACGACACGGGCGGATCGGCATCGAGCAATTGACGGTAGGCCTTAACCGCGGCGTCCGTCTTACCGGATTCGCGAAGGCACCAGGCCTTTTCGTATTGCACGGACGCTTTAAGCGAGGCGTCCAGGCCGGCCTTCAGGTTGACCTTTTCGACGGCAGCCAGGGCGTCGGCGTGCCGGTCCTGCCGTGCCAGAGCGATGGCCCGGTGAGCCCGGGCCTCTTCAGCCCGATCGTCCGCGCTAAAGTCACGCAGGAAGCGGGAAAATGACTCCTGGGCGGCGCCGAACTGCTGCGCGGCCATGAGCGTGCGGCCCTTCTGAAACAAGGTCGTGGCCTGCAGCAGCGCATCGCTGGCCTTGTCCTGGGCGCCCTCGAAGAAAGCCGCCGCGGCGGTGTAGTCCTGTCGCTGTAAAGCCAGCGATCCGAGGTGGTTACGGGCGTAGGGAGCAAAGCGTGACTCTCCGCCTTCTGCCAGCACCAGGTCGAAAGCAGCGGCAGCCTGCTTGAGCCGGCCCAGCGACGTCAACACCTGGCCGCGCTCGAAGATGGCCTGTACGCGGTGGGGGCTCGCGGCAAAGTCCTCGATCAGGCGATCATAGGACCG
>JANQGB010001440.1 GCA_028277545.1 Phycisphaerae bacterium
AGCCAGCACGCCGTAGCGGGCACCGGAGTGTCCGGTGTGGCGGTGCAGACCATGATCACGTCCAGCTCGTCGGCCGTCATCCCCGCGTCTTTCAGCGCCCGCTGGGAAGCCGTCAAGGCCAGCGTGGAGGTGGATTCCCCTTCGGCCGCCTTCCGGCGTTCCTTGATGCCGGTGCGAGTGACAATCCACTCGTCAGACGTGTCCAGGTATTGGCAGAAATGCTCGTTGTCCAGCACCTGGTCCGGCACCGCGGCGCCAGTGCCGCGAATCACGACGCGCAGGGGTTGGCTCATCGAGACGTCCTATTCTTCAGCGGGGGTGCTGATCTGTTCGGTGACTGCCCGGTTGTAGTCGCTGGAGAGAAACCGGCAGGCAACGCCAACCGCGCTGCGAATCGCCCGCGAGTCACTCCGTCCGTGGCAGATGATGGAGATTCCATCCACGCCCAGCAGCGGGGCGCCTCCGTATTCGCTGTAGTCGTGTTGGGCCCAGACTCGTTCCAGTGCCGTGCGGGCCACACGCTGCGTCGCTTCGTCCGTGATCTCGCGCTCAAACTCGCGGCTGAGCGTCTGGATGAAGCCTTCCGCCACACCCTCGACGAACTTCAGCATCAGGTTACCGACAAAACCGTCGCACAAGGCGACGTCGCAGACGCCCTCGAAGAGTTCGCGCCCCTCGACGTTGCCTATGAAGTTGATTCGCTCCTCGCCGCGCAGCAGCTCGTGCGTCTTCTTGACCAGGGCGGTGCCTTTCTCTGACTCCTCCCCGATTGACAGCAGCGCCACTCGCGGGCTCTCGATACCCAGGAGCTTCTGGGCATAGAGATTGGCCATGACCGCGTACTGGTGCAGGTGGCCTGGTTTGGGCTGGATGTTCGCTCCGCAGTCGCACAGCACGAAGGGACCGTGAAAGGACGGAATGGCCACGCCGATGCCCGCCCGAACGACGCCCGGCAGAGTCCGCAGTTTGAGCTGGCAGGCCGCGGCAAACGCCCCGGTGTTGCCGGCGCTGATGATGGCCTCCGCCTCTCCCGACGACGCCAGCTTGGCGACCCTCAGGATCGAGGAGTCCTTCTTCTGGCGCAGGGCGTCGACCGGCGATTCCGCCATCTCGATGACCTGGGAGGTGTGTACGACCTTCATCCGATCGGAATCGAAGTCCAGCGATTCCAGTTGACCGGCAATGGCCGTTTCGTCACCGACCAGCACCAGCGAAAAGTCGTCCCGATCCTGCAGGGCTTCCACTGCTCCCCGCACGATTTCGCCCGGGGCACGATCTCCGCCCATAGCATCGACTGCGACTCGCCGCATCATGTAGCCGCCGCCTCACCGACCGGCAGCGCCAGCTTCGAACTGACGTAGCCGCAGTTACCGCAGGCAGCGTGAGGAAGCTTGGTCTTGGTGCACTTGGGGCACGGAGCCAGGCCCACAGCACGCAGCGCGTGATGCGAGCGGCGTTTCCGTTTGCGGCACTTCGATGTTTTCTTTACTGGTACCATGGTCTCTCCACCAACCCAGTATCCCAACGCGACCGGGACCCAGGAGGCCGGCCAGTCACAGAGTATGCACCACCCTTGCGTCCCTGGACACTTTGTGCAGGGCGACAAGCCGGCGGCTAACGACGTAAACCGTGAACGCTACTGCGGTAGCATCCGCCTGTCAAGTGTCCCTCCAACTCGGCCAGCGATTCCGCAAGTGTGGCCTGTAGGTATTGAGGGACAAGGACTTGTGTGCGGATTTCGATGGGAGCATGTTCGCAATTGGGTTTTGGGGTTGGT
>JANQGB010001452.1 GCA_028277545.1 Phycisphaerae bacterium
ACCAACCCCAAAACCCAATTGCGAACATGCTCCCATCGAAATCCGCACACAAGTCCTTGTCCCTCAATACCTACAGGCCACACTTGCGGAATCGCTGCCGAATCTACCCATTCAGTTGACGATGGTCCCGATGCGCGGTTAAGATTGTGCAGCAGCAGACTGTAGAACGGATTCGCCTACCTCGCGCCAAGGAGCGGGCCATGAAAAACGCTACCCATGTTATTGCTGGTGCCCTGGCAGGCTTGTGCCTGGTGGTATTGGCCGGCTGCAACACGGACCCGGTTTGGGCCGAGCGGCAGGCAGTGGACGGGCCGGTCACTCCCATTGATGCGCCCGAGGGCATAGTCCTGCCGGATATCCAGGTCGCGGGCGCTCAAGAGGTCGATCTTGTCGAAGAGCTGCTCACCCACCGGGCCATGTACCATCGCATGCTGCGCCAGCTGCACGACTACTACGAAAGCCACGGCCGCGAGCAAAAGCGCAGGTGGGCCGCGGCCGAACTCGACGCCTTGGGGCGGGTGCGCCCCTTCAAGTACCTGCTCAGTGCCGAGATACCGGCTCAGGACTTGCAGCCGATCGACTCTATTGCCGAAGCGGATGCCATGTACCAGCGTGGCACCCGGCTCATGAAGGAGGGTGGACACGGCGTTCCAGCACTTTACCGCGAACAGGTCATGCTCGATGCGCTGGGCGTGTTCGTCGAACTGATTCGCAAGTATCCCTCGTCGGACAAGATCGATGATGCCGCTTTCTGGTGCGGCGAGATTCACAAAGAGTACCTCAAGGACCAGGAGCCGCTCGCCGTGCGCTGGTACGAACGAGCCTATACCTGGGATCCGGACACACCGCACACCGCTCGCTTCCAGGCGGCGGTAACCTATGACTTCCGCATGCACGACCGGGCCAGGGCCCTGGAGCTGTACCGGCAGGTCGTGGACCTGGAGAGCCACAACAAGTCGAACGTCGCGTTTGCCGTGCGGCGCATCCACGAGCTGACGCTGGGCGAGTCTGACGTGGCAGGCACGCCAACGCAGGAGATGTTCGGCTATAAGGGCGATGCTAACAGGGACACCGCTCCGGAGTAGCGCGTAGGCAGTGGCCGCAGCCCGCCCGAATCGTGACGCCTGCCGCCGAATCTCCGGCCGGCGACCACCTGAATGAGGGGTGGCCACCGGCGCTGAGCTTGGGTTAGAATCCACCGCCAGAATGCCAGTCCGCCCAACCGACCGCGCGGTTGGCTGCCCGGGCGGCGGTGTCCAGACGGAACGAGGCCGATCATGCGAAGGCGCGGGTGGATCTGGCTGACGGCTATCTCACTGGCGGCGGTGCTGACCGCGTCCTGCATCGACGTGCATCTGGGCGACGGGGGATCGCTGTTCCCCGAGCCCTCCTTCATCATCAGCGGAACAGTCGAACTCGATGCCGGCGAACCACTCTGCTCACGCTTCCAGGCCGACAACGGTCTGACCTACCATCTCTTCCAGGGACCGAGGCTCACCAACGACGAGTACGATCAGCTCTTCGAGGACGGAGCCAGAGCCCGGCTGGAGATCGAGATTCGCGACGACCTGGTCCTGGAGTGCGAAGAAGGGGAGCTGGTCGAGGTGGTTGAAGTCCTGGAGTTCATCCCGGCCGACAGGAACGAGTGACCATCCGACCGACGGGGGCGGGCGGACCGCTAGGCG
>JANQGB010001487.1 GCA_028277545.1 Phycisphaerae bacterium
CCACCGGGGGTGGACGAGCAGCTGGGCGCCGTCACCTTCAAGCGCTTCGATGGGCTCGTTACGTTACGGGTCGGGGTGTTGGACGGGACTCTTCTTGTGTTGGCAGGCGAGCCAACCGCCGCGACGGTCCTGTCCGTCAAGGATGGCCAGACGCCCTCCCTGGCGTCATCCGAGCGCTATCGGTCGGCGCTGGAGAAGATCGGCACCAAGGGGCGTGTTCTTGCCGCTGTCGCACATGTCGACGTGCAGAGCATACTCCGGACGGCGGAACCTCTGGTAGGAGCCATGACTGGCGCAGAGGGATTCCCGCCGCCGGTCACGACCGTGTTGGACGCCTTGGGCATAGCGGCCATACAGACGGTGACCTTCACCGAGCAGATTGCTGACGGCGGCCACCGTCACTCGCTCTTCGTAGCGGCGCCAGGACCCAAGCGTGGACTGCTGCGCATGTACGACTTCGACCCCGTGACCGACTCCGACCTGATCGTAGTGCCGGCTGATGCCAGATTCGCCAAGGCGGTCAACTTCCGGCTGTCGGACGTGTTCGACGAGGCCATGCGTCTCATCCAGGCCGTCAGCGTTCTGCATCCCGAGCTTCCCGAAACTGTCAACACGGCCTTGTCCGAGATCGAGGCAGAGTTGGGGCTCAAGATCAGGGAAGACGTCCTGGACGTCCTGGACGACGGCTGGGTGATCTTCGACGCCCCCAGCCACGGCGGCCTGTTCGGCAGCGGCCTGACCGCGGTTGTCGAGACCAAGGATGCCAAACGGGCCGAGGAACTCGTCGGAAAAGCCATTGAGTTATTGCGAGCCGCAGTCGGGGAAGACCGCTTTGCCGTCTCGGCGTTCGAGCATGCCGGCCACAAGATCAACTGTCTGACCGTGCGCGGCCTTCCGGTGCCGGTCGCCCCCGCGTGGGCGTTTCACAAGCAGCGTCTCATTATGGCGCTGTATCCGCAGATTGTGGCCCAGACTGTCGAACGTCTCGCCTCGCCGGCAGCGGCCAGTTTCTCGATCCTGGAGAACGCCGATTTCGTCCGGGCGCGCAAGCTACTGCCTGCCAAGTGCAGTTCGATCGTCTACGTGGACACCAAGACTGGCGTGAGTGACCTGTATTCGCTGGCCCTGCCGCTGGTGACCGCGGGCTTCTCGGCTGCCCAGGGAGTGGGCGTTCAGTTGGATGTGACTGCCTGGCCGCCGCGCGACGTGTTCACGCAGCATCTGTTCGGCGACGGTTGGGCGGTTAGTACCGATGACAACGGCGTGCTGGTGGTGGGGCACGGCCCCTGGCCCGTGCCCGTCCCACCGCTGTCGGCCATGGCCCCATTAATTGGCAGCGTCGCCGCCGGCGCCGCACTGAGTGCGCCCCGACATCATCTCCCGCTATTGCCGCTGCTGCCCACGGCCGACGCTCCTCTGGAAGAGTGGCAGCCCGCTGAGCCGGCCGAGGTGTTCGACCCGGTAGCGGCACTGCAAGCCATTTCCGTGCACGTTCAGCTTTACGCCATGATGAACAAGGAGAGCTTCCCACCGGCCTTGGCGACGCTCACCGAGGAGGGTGAACTCGACGCCAACCTGCTCGTAGTACCGCCCGAGTATGGCGGGTCGTTCACCTACATCGGTGGGCAGACGCTCAAGTCCGATCCGAACAACGTGCTGGTCTACTGCAGTCACCCGGACCTGGGCGGTTGTATCCTGACCGTGGCCGGCGACGTCTCCGCGCTGGATCACCAGACAATCGAGCAGCTAGTCCAGGAGACCGGGCAGCGTCTCGGACAATGACCTGCTGCCGCGGCGCTGCGCCGCCCGTTACTCGGCGCCCGCAGCCACCAGATCACCGTGCCCCTGGCGTCGCTGCACGGGCGGCCATTCTACTTGTGGATCGTACCAACGGCTGATGACGCCCTGGAACTGGTCGGGCTGCCGCACGGCTATGAAGGCATCGCGCACCTGGCGGGCGCTGGGGTGATGCTCGCTGTACTTGATTCCGAACTTGCGCATGATCTTGCCGGCCAGGGACGCCCCGTGCACCTTGATGGCCTCGTCGAAATGCTCGGCTATCACCCGCCCTTGCTCGGGAACGCTCGGCGGAGGAGGCAATTTCCCGGAAGCTGCCAGTGATCGGCACTCAGCGAAGATCCAGGGGTTGCCGATGGCGCCGCGAGCTATGGTCACGCCGTCCACACCCGTCCGCTCGATCATCCGCAGGCACGCTTCGGCACTGAACAGGTCACCGCTGCCGAGAATCACGCTGTCGCCGGCGTGCTTCTTGACCCGGGCCAGGAAATCCCAGTTGGCAGGACCGACATAACGCTGCTCGACCGTGCGGCCGTGAACCGTGATGCCGGCCACGCCAATCTCAAACGCCCCGTCGAGAATCGCGAAGAAATCCCGCTCCGCCTCGGACGTGCCGTTGATCCCGCGCCGCATCTTGACCGTGACGGGAAGGCGCCCCCCCACCGCGTCGTAGACCCGGCGGATGATCTCCACTGCCACGTCCGGCTGTGACAGGTGGTAGCCACCGCGGCAGCGCCCCAGCACCTTGCGCACCGGACACCCGAAGTTGATGTCTATGACGTCATAGCCGGCTTCGACCATGTCGGCAGCAGCTTCGGCAAACTGCTCCGGCAGCGCGCCCATCAACTGCCCGCCGACCGGGTGGTCGTCAGCCTCAACTCGCAGCGTGCGCCGGCGCGTCTTGCCCTTCTGGGTGACCAGCCTGTCCAGGACCACTTCGTTCAGCGTGTAGGCTGCCCCCAGGCGCCGGGCAATGCGGCGCATGGCCAGGTCGCTATAGCCGCTGAGGGCGGCCTGCACGAACGGGCTGTCTATCTGCAGTTTACCGAGCGTCAACACCGGGCACCTGCCGCTACTCGACACCATCCTCGATTATCAGGGCCTGCGGCCCCTCCGCCCGCTTGAGACCGCGAGCCTCGGCCTCCGCCGCGGACGAGAACAGCCGAACCCGGCCCGGATCGAGCTTCAGGTCCATCGCACTGCCGACATCGAAATATACGTCCCCATCAACGGCCGCCGCCACTTCAGTGGCAGGCTCGCTGCGAATTCCCTTGCCGAGGAAGCCCACGATCTTTTCTTCGATGCCCTCGATCTGTCCGAACATCCTGGTGCCGTGGACGCGGCCTTGACCCACGATGTCCACGCCTGCGCTGGTCGCTATTTTGGCCAGGGCGTCACATGCCGTGCGTTCCGCCTGCGTGGCCAGCAGCAGGATCGGTCGTTCACCGTTCTTGACGTACTCGGCGATATGGCGGCGCGAGTCGACGCCCAGGTAGTTCTCGCCCGGCGTCATACACACCACGACGTCCACCGACCGGTCCCGGGCCGCATAGTCGATAGCCACGCTGCAGCCGATGCTGGCCCCGACCAGCCCGAACCTGCTCAGGTCGACATCAGGCCTCCCGCTCAGCCAAGCGTAGGCCCCGAGGACGTCCCGGTACATGCTGCGAAACAGGGCGACGTCCCGATTGTCGACCCTCTGGGCCAGTGACATCGATGGAGTACCGGTGCTGTCACCGTGGCCCCTGAGGTCGATGGCCAGCACAGCGATACCGCCTGCGTGCAGAGTCTCCATCAGCGGCCGCCAGGCCTGGCGGTTGGACTTGTACATGTGCAACAGAATGACAACCGGCGCCTGGCGTCCGTCGATCGGCCAGAAATCAGCCGCGATCGTCAGCCCGTCTTCGGTTTCAAACCGTACCGCCTTCGGCTCGTCGGCCAGTAGAGGCGCAACTGTCAACACCACGATCGTCAATGTCGTTGCTGCGGCAAGTCTCATGTTCCTATCCTCCTGTCCAGCGGGAAGATACGAATTGCGGCTCCTGAAGGTCCTGTTGCCCTCCCAGGAGGATAGCTGCCGGCCATCGCAGCGACAAGACGCGCCAACGGCCGCCAGTACCGCCCCAGGCGGCTGGCCGGCCCGATTCCCCTCAATCGCGACCCGATAATCTCCGATGATCCCGGGGCAGAATGTGCGACAAGGACTCTGGCAAGGATGGCGAACAGGTGATCGTCGAATTGGCCAAACGTCTCGGCTTCGGAAGGTCGCGAGCGGCGACCTGGTTCTACCACCGTTTCCTGTCGAGGGAGCCCCATCCGGCCAACATGCCCCACCGCGACGTCGTGCTCGAGACGGACAACCAGAAGATCCTGGTGGCTAATCCTGCCCAGTCCAACATCGGCAGGTCGATTTTCTTCCACGGCGTGTGGGAGCCGGAGGCAACTCGTTTCATAACGCCTCGCGTGACCGCGGGCATGACGGTGGTCGATGTCGGCGCCCACACCGGGTACTACACCATCCTGTTCGCCCGGCGCGTCGGGCAGAGCGGCCGGGTGCTGGCTTTCGAACCGGAGCAGCGCGGGCTGGAGTTCCTCCACGAGAATCTTCGGCTCAACGATCACCGCAACGTCACGGTGCATCCCCTGGCACTCTCCAACCGGGCGGCCCGCGTGACTGAGTGCGACAAGGCGTTCTTCGTGGCCGATGATCAAGACACGCCAGACAGCACGGCAGAGGAAGCCGCCGTCCGGGTCTTCGATGACCTGATACCGGAATTGGGGATCGACCGGCTGGACATCGTCAAGATCGACGTCGAGGGGGCGGAACTGCACGTCCTGGAGGGCATGGGGCGCGCTCTAGCGCAATGGCACCCTGCCATCCTGCTGGAGATTCATCCGCGCAAGATGGAGGAGAACTGCGGGCGAACAGCCGCCCAACTCGAGGAGTTCCTCGTATCACACGGCTACCGCACGGAGCCGGTCAGTCCGCCCAGCCCGTCCGGCGTATACACCGTCTACTGCACCGCCAGCGAGCCCGCTACGCCAGCAGCAACCCGGGAGGCAGCGTCCTGCGTCGGCGCCTGACGCTCTTGTGACCGTCAGCGCTTCTTCATGCGCTGCGGGAACCGGGGATTCAGGAACTTGCCGTTCTTGAGGAGGACCTTGCCGTCCACTTCGATGCGGCCGCCTCGCCGAAGATCGCACACCATGTCCCAGTGCAGGCCACTGTTGTTCTTCCCGCCGGTTTCGGGGTAAGCCGCACCCAGAGCCGCGTGGAACGTCCCTCCGATTTTCTCATCGAACAGCGTGTTGCGCGTGAACTGCCTGATTCCGAAGTTGGTACCGATGGCGATCTCGCCCAGCGTCCGCCCGCCGCGATCCTGGTCGATCATTTCGAACAGGAAATCCTCGTTCCGGGAGGCGCGGGCGTCTACAACCTTGCCGCCCTTGAAGGTCAGCACTACGTCCCGCACTTCGCGCCCTCCGTAGACGGCCGGGAAGGTATACCGCACCGTACCCTCGGTGGCATCCTCGAGCGGGCCGGTGAAGACTTCTCCGTCAGGGAAGTTCTGTTGCCCACTACAGTTTATCCACTTGCGCCCCTTGACCCCCACGCGCAGGTCAGTTCCGGGAGCGATGAAGCGCACCTCCGTGGCTTTGTCCAGCAGTTCCACCAGGTGCTGTTGCGCGATGTGCAGCCTCTTCCAGGCCGCTACGGGGTTGGGCAGATTGAGCAGGCCGCCGTTGAAGACGAAATCCTCGTACTCCGCCAGGCTCATCTCGGCGTCCTGAGCGGACGCCTGGCAGGGGAACTGGGTGCCGACCCAGCGAAGCCGCGTGTCGTCTTTCTTGGCCGACCGGTCGAGGAAGATCTTGAGAATGGGCTTCTTGGCCTTGCTGAGCAGCTTCTGCTTGGCCGGTGGGACGTTGGACATGGATTTGGTGTTCGCCTCGCCCCAGATGCTTATCGAGACGTCGACCGTCGAAAACTCTCGCTTGGCCAACGGCGAAACATAGGCGAGTTGCTCGTCCGAACCGTGCCGGCAGAGGATGTCGGTCGCTTCCTCAGGCGTCATGCGGATCAACGGATGTCCGCCAGCCTTCACCACCTCTGTCAGTACCGCCAGAATCAGCGGTTCCGTAACGCTGCCGCCGCGAATCTGGACTACATCGCCTTTCTTGACGCCCACCGAATGTCCAACCAGGACCTGGGCCAGCTTCTCGAGTCTGGGATCACGCATGGAAGCAATCGACTCCCTTGGTAGTTCAACTCGTCATCGTACGGCATCACCATACGCCCCGGCGCCCGCGAACGCCAGCCATCCGCAGCGCCAACCGGGAAGGGTCATGTCCATTCAACGCCTTCACCGCTCACTGTCACGGCAGCGATATGTTTCGGTAGCAGGTGATGCGAGATCCTCCACTCGACTCCGCAGTAATCCATGACAAATCCGACGTTCCGCTCCACGCGAGCCAGGCGACAGTTCTGCAGCTCGCCAATACCCACGCCGTTGGCCTTCAAAGTGGCCTCCTTGGCCGTCCACAGGCAGAAGAAGCCCATCCAGGTGGGCTCACCGATCCAGGCCCACTCCTCTTCGCTACCCACCACGTCCACCAGGTCTGGGTTACGAGGGCGGACATGTTCGATGTCGATCCCAACCGGACGATCGGCGATTACCGCCGCTGCCCATTGCGGTTTGTGCGAAACGGACCAGTGATATCCACCGGATGGCAGTGGTCGGCCGTCATCGGCCTGGAGCCACTCCTGGTCAGCCGCACAGCAGCGTGTGGAACACAGTGCCAGGGCCCGCCGGGAGGCATGGCGTTGTGCGGCGAAGCGCTGCGGGCCAGGCGAGCCGACTCCTCCGGATACCGGCAGTAGCACCGGGCGCAGAATCATGGCCCTATTCTTCCTGCCGATCCGCCGGCCATACGCCGGCCACCGTGTGTTTGACGACGGCGGCGTCAAAGTAGTTGGTGCTCATTCCGGCGTCCACGACCACGGTCTGTGCGTTGATGCCGCTCGATCGCTCGCTCAGCAGAAACGCGGCCGTGTTGGCCACTTCCTGCGTGGTCAGCGCTGCCTTGCGTGGTATGGCCTGTTCGGCGAACAGGTAGTTGTCCACGTAGCCCGGAATGCCGGCCGAGGCACTGGTCTTAAGCAAACCCGCCCCAACCGCGTTGAATCGCACCTTTGAGAACTGGCTGAATGACTTGGCCAAGAAGGCGACCGACGAGTCCAGGGCCGCCTTGGCCGGGGCCATATACCCGTAGCTCTCCACGGTCATTCGTGTGGTCGAGATACCGATGGTGACCACCGACGCGTTCTCGCTTAGCAGGTCACGAAAACCCCGGGCGATGGCGATAAGCGAGAAGCAACTTACATCCACTGCCTGAAGGAAATCCTGTTTGCTGACTTCGTGGAACACACCGGAGAAGTTTTCGTAGTTGGCGAAGGCTATGGAGTGGACGATTCCGTCGATTCGGGGGTGGTTCGTCTTGACAGCCTCGGCCAGTGCCGGAATCTGAGCCTCGTCCTCGACGTCGCAAGCGTGGACTTCGCGACCCGCCAACAGTTTGCTCAGGCTCTCAGCCACTTCGGAGGAGAGGACGCTGTAGACTACGGTGGCGCCCTCCTGTTCTAGCGTGCGCCCGATGTGATACGCCACGCTGCGCTTGTTGGCCACGCCGAAAACCAGGATGGTCTTGCCGGTCAGAGCCAGGAAGCTCATTGGGCGGCCTCCCCTTCGGTCACCAGCGTGCAGGCGAAGGCCACCCGCAAGGCCGGCCTATCGTCTACCATGACCCGGCCTGTCATGAAGTAGGCCCCCCCTAGTTCCTCATCGAGTTTCACCTCAACCCGCAGCGTCTTGCCTGGGCGAACCACCTGTCGAAACTTGGCTTCACTGATCCGGGTCAGGACGGGCGTGCCCGCTGCTGTCGCCGATTTGCCCAGCCGGCGAGCCAGCAGCAACGCCCCCGCCTGAAAGGCGCACTCGCAGATCAAGACGCCGGGCATGACCGGATTGCCCGGATAGTGACCCTGGAAGTACGGTGCAGCCGGATCGGCCTGGGCGGAGGTTACTATCCTGTCCGCTTCCAATTCGAGCACTTCATCAATGAACAGGAATGGAGGGCGGTGTGGGATCCACTCCAGTATCTGCGCGGGGTTCATCGTTGTGCCCCCGTGGACGCCGCCGCGGAATGGAGGAAGCTGTCCACCTCGTTAGCCACGATGACGCCGTAGTTGATGGCCCCCAGCCACCCGGACATTATGATGCCCACCGACCCGGCGTGGTGCAGTCCCGCAATCTGCTTGGGAAGGTCCATGCTGACCGCCAGGCCTTCGAACTTGGTACCGAACGTAGCCCCGTGCATCTGGTGAGTGTAGTGGTGAAAGGTACGCGGCGTCGACGCTTCGACGTGATCGATCTTGGGCCGAACGTCCGGCAGGTACTTCTCCAGGGCGTCCAGCGTGGTTTCGATAAGATGGTGTTTGGCGTCCGCATACTCGCCGTCATCAAGCGGGGCCCAATCATCCCAGTTGGCGTTGGTTGACGACACGATGGCGTACCGGTCCGATCCTGGCCGGATGTCTGGATAGTACATCGAGAAGGTGCGACTGCTGATGTTCTTGTCGCATAAGGCGGCCGAATCGAACTCCGGTGCTA
>JANQGB010001495.1 GCA_028277545.1 Phycisphaerae bacterium
CGCCAGATCGGGCTCGTAATCCAGCATCTCGGTCAGCATGTCCAGAGCCGGGAAGCTGGCTACCGCGGTGGTGCCCAGGTTGATGACCTCGACGCGCCGGTCAGGCCAGACATCGCCCAGCATCTCCTGCAGAAATGCGGACGGCGCAAAGCCCATCGGCTGCGGGAAGCCCTTGATGGCCGATCCCCCCGCCAGCACGATGCGCACCGTGCCGGCCGGCTTGGGCGACCGAAACGTGTACTGGTTCACCGAGCCGGGACGCGTCCTGGCGGCGTCGAAATAGGATGCCGCCCCGGTGGTGTCCGTGACCACCAGCGTATGCGCGCCGCCGGCGCCGATCGCGCGCACGGTTCCGGGATACCCGCCCAGGCCGCACAGCCGGGCGATGCCCTCGATCCCCGCCAGCAGTGCAACCGGCAGCAGAAGGCATATAGCGATGAACACGCGGCGCCTGCGCCCGCCGGGACGTCTGTCATCTGGCGGCGCCGCGCTCCGTGCGCCCTGTTTGTGGGGCTTGGTCCGTTTGCTCATGACCTACGCTCAGACAAGCGGCCCGGCCGACAAGCCACCTCGCGCAGGACACTCTATCGTCGATCGGCAGCCGGCGTCCAGTCGCACATCCGTGAAGCAGGGGGTTGGTAATCGCCGTTTGCGTAGACCGCTGCCACGAACGATCCGTCATGCCTACTTGCGCGTCGGTTTGGACGCTGCCGGCGAGGCGCCGCCGGCCTGGCCAATAGGCACTTTGAATCCAGTGCCACAATTCTGGCAGCGGATGACTTTGCCGCGGGCGGTTTTGGCCACCTGGGCGAGGGTGGTACACTTGGGACACTGCACGCCGATAGCCATTGACGGCTTTCGAGCCGGAGGCTTCTTCGTCTTCTCGCTCACCGGCGACTTGCTGGCGGGAGGCGGGGCGGCCGGTTGAGATCGAGTGGGTGCCGGGCGCTTTCGTTTGACCTCCCGTCTCGGGCGCGTGGCGGCTGCCTTCTCCTGCACCGCCTCGACGGAGTGACCTGTCGTGGCCTTGTAGCAGTGATCGAAGAGCAGCTCGAATTCCCTGCATTGGAACGTGCGCACGACCTCCTCGGCCGCGTTGCAGAGCTCCTTCCGCCGGGCCAGCTCGAAGAGATCGATGTACGCAAACGGCTCCCAGGCGCCACCAAGCTTGACGATGTCAGCGAACCGGCGGAGGTAGGTGTCCGCCCCGACACCAACCGCAGCGGGTACGTACTTGGTCATGGCGTCGTAAACGGGGTGCGCGGTCAGTTGCTGTAAGGCCTCCTTGGCAGGGTCGGTGTTGCCTGCCTGTCGCTCGCAGAACCCGACCAGGTAGCGGCAGGTCTGCTCGTCGGCGGCCTGGGCGTACATCTTGCAGTCGCCAGGCCAGCCATTCCAGAGATAGAGCATCGCCCGGATGGCGGCGGTCATCTCCTCATTCGCCAGAGTCGCCCCGCCGAACAGCTTGCCGTCGTCGAGTTGATCCAACGTGGTCTTGGCCAGCTTGATCTGGCGTTCATGCCAGGCCAGGGGCGGCAGGCCGGCGCCGCGTTGCAGCAGCAGGGCGGCGATCTCCGGGGCTACCCTGGTCAGGTCCATGTTGATCATGCTTGCGACTCGTCGCCTGGCGAACGGTATTCGTTCGTTGTGTACGGAGGCCGGCCTGTTACGGATCACGACCCACAGCGGGACGCTACTCGGCCGCAGCAGACACAGTACTGATCGTATCGTCCAAACCGGGGCGACAATTTACGGAAGCAGGATCATGGTGGGCACGAATCAAGGCGCGTAGCCGACAAGGACCTATAAGCAGCGGAGTACCTGCCCGGTATACGCCCGGCGCGTTCGCAATGATGTCAGAGTCCGGTGCGAGCGGCGATATCACGCCGGCAGAAGGCGCCCTCGAACCGGATGTGATCAACCGCCCGGTAGGCCTGAGATCTGGCGGACTCAATTGTGTCGCCCAGCGCGGTAACACCCAACACGCGCCCCCCGGAGGTGACGGTCAGGTCGTTCACCCTTCTGGTGCCGGCGTGAAAGACTTTCACGTCCGGCGAACCGGCGGCCTGCTCGAGCCCGGTAATGACCTGGCCCTTCTGGTATGAGCCCGGATATCCCCCCGAGGCCAACACCACGCAG
>JANQGB010000119.1 GCA_028277545.1 Phycisphaerae bacterium
CGACTTCAACTGGTTCGCGTTCTGCTACGGCAGTTGCTACGAAGCGGAAGATCCCTGTGCGGTGAACAACTTCGACGGTGACGTCGAGGGCTGCGTGGCTTCGGGCGACTTTTCGGGATTCGCCTTCTGCTACGGGGCGCCCTGCGACGCCTGTGCCAACTGCTGGCCGGCGTGGCGCGGCGGGGCACGAGCACCGGCCGGTCCGGAGGGTCAAGCTTCGTTGGCAGTAGTGGCTGTCCGGACGCCGGGCCTCGAAGACACGGCCGACGTCCTACCGGCCTCGATGGGCAAGGTCGTGGTTGGCCAGCGCTTCCACCTGGAACTTTGGGCCAGCAGGCAGAGTGACTGGGGCGCGGGCCTGGCGGCAGTCCACGCGGACCTGTCATACGAGCCCAAGCTGCTCACCGTCGAAGGAGTAGCTGTGAGTGATCTCTTCGGCCTCTTCACACAGGAGGTGATCGGACCTCAGGACGGCACCGTCCCCTATCTGGGCGGTTGTGCACAGTTGGGAGAAGACACTCTGGGGATCGACCCGGCCTGGGTGCGGGTGGCGACGCTTCAGGTGCGAGCCCGCGCCGTCGGCGTGGCCGCGGTGAATATGGGCTGGGCCGGTGAGCGGCTCGGCGTTTCCGTCCTGGGTGAGTTCGGAAACCTGGACGCGTCCCGGATAGAATACGGACGAACGAGAGTGGAGATTCGAGAGCCGGTGGTCAACACGACCCCGGAGGCGATAGAGCAACAGGTCAGAGGTCGCTCAACGCAGTCAACGCGCCGACAGTCAGATAATGCGGCCCAGCCCGGCGCCTCGCAGAGTGCTCCCCAACCGACAGGAGCGCTCGTCTTTCGAGGGCTGCGACAGGCAACGAAGGAGGAAGGCTAGCTATGAATACGTCGATCAAGTCAGGCCGGCGAAGGTTAATTGCCTGTCGGCTGCCAACCACGGTTGCTGTATTGGGCCTGATGGCCTCCCTCTGCGCCGTCGTGCTGGCCGCGGATACGAAGCAGACGAACACGGGTATCTCCGCGTTGAGTCCGAACACGCCTGAACCAGTAGTGCCGGGCGGACCTCGCGATAGTGCCCCGATCATTCTCAACGAATACAACGCGGTACGAAACAGCCGCTACCTGGACAGTAATGACAAGTGCTGTACGGGTGGTACGTGTGACGGCGGCGACAATCCCGGCGCGCTGTGCTTTAACGATGACGAATGCACGGGCACGTTCCCTACACTTGATGGCACCTGCGACTGCGCCCCGGGCTGCAAGGAGGACAGCTACTTCGGTCGCATTCAGGGCAACGGGCGCGACTGGTTCGAGCTGGTTGTCATTGAAGACCATCTCGACATGACGGGCTGGAAGCTCGAGTGGACCTGGGACGACGGCGTGGCCACCGGCGCCGGCACCCTGACGCTTACCTCCGACCCCCTGTGGAGCGACGTGCGCAGCGGTACAATCCTCACCTTCACGGAATCAGATGCCGACCATGGCGGTGCGGATACCGACACGTTCTTCGATGAGCTGACCGACTGGTGGATCAACATCAACACCATGCAGGGTGCCTGGGAATGCGTCGGCGGCCTCAACGACGGACAGGAATGCGAGTTGGCCTGCGTTGGCGGTGCGAACGAGGGGCGCCCGTGTGCCAGTGACGTCGATTGCCCGGACGGAAGCTGCGTCACCGAGGATTGCCCCGACGGCACCTGCACCGACTTCGAGATTCCACAGGAGCAGTATGTAACCACCACCACCGACTCCGGGTCCGGGCCGGGCCACTTCACGGTTAACAACGACGACTGGCAACTGACCATCAGGGACGCCGCCGACACCATCGTCTTCGGTCCCGCCGGCGAGGGGATCCCGCTGTCAGACCCGGGCGTCAGTAGCCGGGAAGTCTTCAAGCTCGAGGAGGATCCGACCGCGGACATCGATCCGGTGAACTCGGACTACAACGACGGCACCTCCAGCACGTTCGGTGATGCCAACAGTTGGGGCGGGGGCGACATCACGCAGGACTACAGCGCCCTGCGGGGTACCATCGTGGACGTGGAACTGGTGGCTCTGTCGGCGCCGAGTGCCGGCGATGAACTGGCCACTCTGCCCACTTCCGAAACAGGCTTCGACGTGGGCGCGACGTTCTACGTTGAGGTATGGGCCCAGACCAGCGATTCCCATGGTCTGCAGGCGGTCTTCGTCGATGTTGGCTACGATGCCACCCTGGCCAGCGTAGCCA
The DNA here is from genome assembly GCA_028277545.1 of Phycisphaerae bacterium. Taxonomy (GTDB): domain Bacteria; phylum Planctomycetota; class Phycisphaerae; order UBA1845; family UBA1845; genus JANQGB01. The sequence continues at coordinate 2,231 of JANQGB010000119.1, forward strand.
CCATCACGCATACCGCTGCCTTCGCTCTCTTCACCGCCGGGACGGACGACTTCGCCGGTCTGGTGAGCGGTGTCGGCGGTGCTCACGCTCTGCCCTGCACGGCCGGGTACGGCGTTACGAACTGGGTCCGGGCCGCGATCCTCGAAATGACCGCCGACCAAGCCGGCCCGCTGGCCATGCAGAGCCTCACCTCGAGCTCCAACGACAGCATGGGCCTCTGCGGTGTTCTGGGCGACGTCGACGTTCATCGGGTGCAGCACGGTCAACGTGATGTCCAGTTGGGTGACAGCGGCGACCTGGTTCTCAATGTGCCCGCCCTCCCACAGATCGCCCTGGTAGGCCAAACGGTAACCGTCGATCTGAATGTGGCTAACCTGACTACGCCCATCAACGGCGTGCAAGCTCTGATCCACTACAATCCCAACAACCTTAGTCTGACGAGCATCGACGCGAACGAGATCGTCGAGGGCGCGTGTGTCGGCGGTACCAATGACGGCAATCCCTGCGACGAACCCGGTGACACGGACTGCCCCGGCGGCGACTGCGTGGGCTTCGGCTGGTTCGAGGTCAGCGCGATCTTCGCCCAGGAGTGCGTTGGCGGAGCCAACGACGGTAATCCCTGCATCGACATCAGCGAATGCCCGGACGGCACCTGCGAGCCGAACGGAGACATTGCCTACGATGCCACCATCCTGGGCGACTCCACCGGCGCCGACGGCAGGGTGGCTACGCTCACCTTCACCGGTGTTTCCGACAGCACGCCGATCGTCAGTTTCCTCGGCGATAACCCACCGGCCTTTCCGACGCTGGACAACAGGCTGACCGACGCCGTCGGCGGCCAACCCATCACACCAACCACGACGGACACCCAGGACGGCGATCTGGTCATCCTGGCCGGTGACTGTCTGATCGATGCCCAGGCGTATACCGACGGCGAGCTTAACCCGGTCAACGACTGCGAAGCATGTGATCCGGCGCAGAGTACCAGCGCCTGGACGCTGCTCGGCGCTGGAACTGCCTGTGGTGAGGGACCGACCGAGTGCAGCGCCCAGGATACCTGCGACGGTGCCGGCGCTTGCCAGGATAACCACGCGTCGTTCGGTGCCCCCTGCGGCGATCAGGGCGTAGAGTGCCTGCTGGACGACGTTTGCGACGGCGCCGGAGCCTGCACCGACAGCGGGCCCGAGTTGGAAGGTACGCCCTGTGGCGACGCTGGCGACACCGAATGCACCGATCCGGACACCTGTGACGGTGCCGGAGCCTGCCAGGCTAATCACGCCCTGGCCGGCGATGCCTGCGGTGATGCCGCCGGCACCATCGCAGGTGTCCGGATCGGTGCATTCGGTGTCGCCGGCATCACCGCAGGCA
>JANQGB010000312.1 GCA_028277545.1 Phycisphaerae bacterium
ACCAGGCCACCAACGTATCTGGCGGTTGAACTGGCCGAGTCGATCAGGACGGTGTCCTGGCCGAAGAAACGCTGAATCGCGGGCCGCAGCAGCGGATAGTGGGTGCAACCCAGGATTACTACGGCGGGCATCAGCCGGCGAACCGGCTCGAGATAGTCCGCCACCGCCATCCGGACCAGCGCTTCGGTAGCGTGACGGCCCTCCTCGACCAGAGGCACGAACAACGGACAGGCCTTCTGCACCACCGCCAACCGGGGATTCAACCTGTTCAGCGCCTGTCGATAGGCGTTGGAGGCAATGGTGGCGGTCGTGGCGATCACGGCGACTACATCGCCGTTCGTCGCCGCCGCTGCCGCGTCCTTCGACCCGGGTTGAACTACGCTGACCAAGGGAACGTCGAGGCTGCGGGCTACCGCGGGAACGGCCACCGCACTGGCCGTATTGCAGGCGGCGATGATACAGCAGGGGTCGAACCGCGACAGAAAACGAACGATCTCACTGGTGAACCGGGTAACCGTCTCGGCCCCCTTCGTGCCATACGGCACCCGCGCGGTATCGCCGAAGTAGATGAGCTGGTGGTGCGGGTAGCGGCGGCGCAACTCGCGGACGACGGTCAGGCCGCCGACACCTGAATCGAAGATGGCAATCGGGCGCTGATCGATCGGCACGTCCGTGGCCTTTATGCGAGGAGGGATCCTTACCGCACGACTTCCATCTTTACTATCGTCGATTCGTTGCTCGTAAGGTCAATCTGTTGCCACGAGTTAAGCGGAAACTTCCCAGACATCGTCGGGCACTGGCAAGCCGATGGTGCCGGCTGCCCCGAGCTTGGCGGCCCGAAGAGCGCGAAAGTCCTTCTGGGCTTGGCGCCACAGTGCGCTGGCCGATCGCCCGCCCGCGCGCCAGGCGAGCAAAGCGTTCTCCAGGGCGAACACTGCATCCGCAGCAGCGTCGGTGGCACAGCGGGCGGATGCACTGGCGCTGGCCGCCGCTGCGGATCGCGCGGCTGCCACGGCGGCGTCTCCGGAGTCAGCGTCGGGGTAGGCAGCGGCGAGCGACGCCGCACGCAGCTTCTGCATTCGTACCAGTATTCGGCTGCTGGTGGGGCGATCGTCTGCGTCACCCGCTCCCCGGGCTACCGACTCCGCCATGGCGATGGCCTGTTCCACGCGCGGGTCGTCGTTGAAGCACTGCACGCGCCGGGCACAACGGCACGCCCACCCCACAATCGACCTCTGCGGTATGCGCTCGAGTTGTTCGCGGATAATCGGGGCGTTGATCTGCCACGCCGTCTTGCGCGGCCCGGCGGGAGTGACCGCTTCCGGGCTCGGCTCCGGCCGCGAGGCTCGCTCCAGGGCCGCACACAACGCATCGCCGTCGGGATAACGATCCTCTGGCACCTTCTCCAGGCACTGAAGAATCACATCCGCGAGCCGGGGCGGGACGTCCGGGTTGTAGCGAATCGGGGACGGGGCGGGATCGGAGATGTGCTTGAGCATTTGGGCAAACGGGCTGCCACCCTCTACCCGGAACGGCAGGCGACCGGTGGCCAGTTCGAACAAGGTCACGCCCAGAGAATACACGTCACTGGCCGGCGTCGAGCGCTCGCCCTTGCACTGTTCCGGGCTCATGTATGCCGGTGTGCCAATCTGCTGGCCGGTCCCGGTGACCCAGGTCGTCGACTCAAGCGCCTGTACCACTCCGAAATCAGACACCTTCACCCGTCTTCGATCGTCCAGCAGAAGGTTTGAGGGCTTGATGTCCCGGTGTACGAGCCCGTGAGAGTGAGCGGCACCCAAGCCGCGTGCGGCATCCAGGGCGAGTTCCACTGCCTCCCGCACATCAAAGGGCGCATTCTCCCGGCGGCGCCTGGCCAGCCAGTCGCTCAGACTTCCGCCCGGCAGCAGTTCCATCGCCATCCCGGTAAAGCTCGGGGCGACTTCATCCTGATCCGGCGGGTAAATGTGAACCACGTTGGGATGGTGAACCTGCGACATCGCCTGGGCTTCGCGGATGAAGCGGGCCCGGATTTCGCGCGAGGCATGGTGCTCGTCCTTGAGAACCTTCAGCGCCACCATCCGCTCGCTGGCCAGGTGAATCGCCCGGTACACGCGGGCCATGCCACCCACACCCAGAAGATCCTGGATTTCGTACGGACCGACCCGCGCGCCTCTCGTGTAGTGCCGCTCGAAGGGATCGGCTGCCAGGCCGCTCGCTCCGCGATCGACAACCGTGCGCAGGTCCTCCAATAGCTCGACGGTGTCATCGTGCTCGCGAACGCGCCCGCGGCAACGCTCGCAATCCTGTAAGTGGCTGGCCAGGGCGGACGTTTCGTCAGCCGTGGCATCGCCGCGGCTGTATCTCTCCAGGCGTTCCTGACTCGGACAGTCGGCGCTCACGGTCGGTCCTCAAGCTCCTCCGCCTCGTAATGGGCCACCCACTCCTTGATGGCGCCGAGCGCCCGTTGTTTGTAGACGTACACACTCGAAGTAGTTATGCCGAGTTCGCTCGCAACCTCCTCGACCGGGCGGCGTTGGACGGCGTGCCGCAGGAACGCATCGAACACCTTTTCGCTCAGGATCGCCCGGGCGTGGCGCATAGCTTCCGCCAGCATCGCGTAGCGCCACTCCTGTTCCCAGATGCGACGGTCCGATTCGTCCCCGCGATCTTCCAGGTTGCTCAGCAGATCTACGCCGCTGTCACTTTGCACGGACTGGGCCCGGCTGGGCCGCCTTCTCTTCCGGTGGGCAACGAGGGCTTTATTTCGTGCCACGCCGTAAAGCCAGGCCCGAAATCCTCCCTTGGTGCGGTCGTACTTGCCCGCGCACAGCGCGTCGTGCGATACCATCAGGATTTCCTGCGTGGCGTCTTCACAGTCGGTGTCGGTAACACCCATTCGCCGCAGGAATGAGGTGATCAGCGGCGCGTATATGCGGTGGAAGGTCGCCCAGGCTCGATGGTCCTTGCTGTCGCGCACCTGTTCCAGCAGGCGCGTCTGAGTGGGATGGGTGTCGTGCGGATCGGTCTGCACGAAAATACTCCCTGTCGCCGTTAGCCTGAGCGGGCCGGGTCGGCCGCCATCTGCCCTTCAGAATACGAGATTTCGGGACCGCCGGGGACACTGAGCCGCGGAATTCCTGTAAGAAACCAGTCTCCCGCCCTAAGAGCAGTCAGAGGGCGGTTCGGCGGGCGACCTTAGCGCCCGCAGTGGCGAACCGCAGAGAATCCGCCGCGCGAGTGTCGCCGCTGAGAGCATAGTATGGTTGCCCCCAAACCGAGCTGGAGGCCGGCAGAGGCCAAGGCCAGGTCCGTCGATGGCTACACCTGGGTCGAGTCGGTCGTTGAACAGTACGGGCCGGGCATCAGGCGCATGTTGCGCCGGATGCTGCACAGCGACGACGAAGCCCAGGAGGTGTACCAGGAGTGCCTGTACCAACTGCTGAAGCGCTCGCAGGAACTCCTGGCAGAGAACCCCCGGGCCTACGCCTTCCGCACGGCCGCCAATCTGGCCGTCGAGACAATTCGTCGCCGCCGGCGCCAGAACGCCCATTGGGACCGTGTCGTACACGCCCAGGCCGATCACCAGTGTGCTCGTGCCGAGGCCGGCGCCGGTTCGCCCGACGCCAGCCGCCCTCAGCGAGCCGGGGCGCTGCGTCAGGCGGTTGGCGACCTGCCCAGGCATCTGCGCGACGTCGTACTTTTGCGCGACCTCGCCCAGATGTCCTACGCCCGCGTGGCGGATCTGTTGGGCATTCGCCCGACTACCGCCAGGGTATATCGCCGCCAGGCCATTGTGAGGCTTAACGGTATGCTCTCCGGGGCGGGCGTCATGAACTGACCGTTTTCTTCCACATCTATGGTTGTCCTGACCTCAACTGTCGGCGTGTTTGACAAGCCGGGCATGGCCCAGTCTAATGCAGTTCCGGAGTTCGCGGTTCCCGGCACCCGCTTGTAGAGACAGCCGCCATGCCTCAAGACCCCGAAGATCCTGCACAGTTGTCCACCGCGCACCGCGTGGCATTGCTATCTCGCGACGATCGCATTTTCCACGTGGTGTTGGCCCAGCAGTTCGATCGCGAGTTCATCGAAGAGCTGTGCCGCCTGGCTGAGATGATCCGCAGCATCGCCGAGGCCAGGCAAGGGGCGCAGTTTCTGCGCACGCTGCTGGGGCACAAGCGGGCCATGCTCTACTTCATCCAGCCGTCCACGCGAACGTTCCTCTCCTTCACCGCCGCCTGCCAGGTGCTGGGCATGCCGCACAACGAGGTTCGCAATCCGTCCACCTCGTCGGAGGTCAAAGGCGAGACCGAGGACGACACCATTCGCGTGCTGAGCCAGTACTTCGACCTGATCATCATGCGACACCCGGAGGAGGGCTTCGCCGAGCAGATGGCTCACATGCTCAACCGCATGCGGCGAACGATTCCCCTGATCAACGGCGGCTCCGGTAAGGATCAGCACCCCACGCAGGCCTTGCTGGACATCTATACTCTGCTTCGCAGCCTGGGACGCCCGGCACAGGAAGGGGCTCGCCCGATCTTCTCGCCCGACCCGCTGAAAGGAAAGACCATTGCCTTCGTCGGCGATCTTCAGCGTGGCCGGACGGTACGGTCGCTGGCCTACCTGCTCTGCCGCTTCCCCGGTGTTCGCATGCTGTTCGTCTCGGCGCCCGAGCTGCAGATCGGCGAGGATATAATCGAGTACATCGAACGCCACAGCATCGAGCACGAGATACACGACGATCTCCGGGCGGTCATCGACCAGTGTGACGCGGTTTACATGACCCGCCTGCAGGACGAATGGGACAGGGACGGCGAGTCCCGTTCAATCGATTACAGCAGCTACACGATCACGTACGAGATGGCCGAGCGGTTCAAGCCCGGCATGGTCATCATGCACCCGCTGCCCCGCCGGCACGAGATCGACAAGCGGCTGGACAATACGCCCCATGCCCGGTACTGGGCCCAGGTTCGCAACGGAATGTGGATGCGGGCGGCCATGATCGCCAGCATCTTCAACGTCGACGCCCGGATCATCGACCACTACCACAGCTACTACGCCCGGTGACCAACAGGGCGTGCCGGCCGCCGTCCACAGCTTCCAGCAAGACCAAGTGCTCCAGGCCCCTCTGGACCGGGTACCGGTCCGGATCTCATCGTGATCCATGGCCCTGGCCGGCACTTTTTTGGGATTAAGACTGAACCTTTCGTCCGGCCGGCGTCTAAGAGTCTGACGCGGCGGGTGCCCGTCTTCAGGTCTGTTCGGTATCGCAACCCGTTGCAGTTCTGCTGGAGGTTCAAGTCATGGCTCCGTCAACTCAGTGCGCGTCCACAGGAAGCAGTCTCTCAATTCGCCTCTGCTGTCTGGCGATCCTGCTGCCTGCAGGCGCATCGGAAGCCCGCGTCATCTCGGTGAACGCGGAGGGTACAGGCGAGTATCCGACCATACAGGCCGCGATCAGCGCTGCCGTGGCGGGGGATCAGGTAGTCCTGGACCAGGGCGTGTACACCGGAGAGGAAAACCGGAACCTCAGCCTGGGCGGCAAAGCGATCACCGTGCGGAGTACGGACCCGGCCAATCCGGAGATCGTGGCCGCCACCGTTATCGATTGCCAGGGGGAGGGATCCGGCTTCCGCCTGTATGACACCGGTGAGACGCTCGATTCGGTCATCGACGGCCTGACCATCACCAACGCGGCATCCAGCGGGGTGTATCTCTACCGCGTGAGCCCGACTGTTCGCAGATGTGTCATCACCGGAAACTCGGCAGTCGGCAGCGGTGGAGGTATCTGGTGCAGGTACACCGGGGCCGAGATCACCGACTGCCGGATCATCGGCAACTCGTCGGGCAGCGCCTCGGGCACGGGTGGGGGGATCTATCTGGATCGTCCGCGTGGCACGACCATCGCGCACTGTGAGATTGCAGAGAACCTCTCGCTGTACCGCGGCGGCGGCATCGAGTGCAGCCGCAGCGGGGATGCGCTCATCAGCAACTGCCTGATCGCTGACAACACTACGACTTACTATGATGGAGCCGGTATCTCCGTCTGGTACAACAGCACGCCGATCATCTCCCACTGCGTGGTCTCGGGGAACATCGCCGACGGGACCTTCGCCCGCGGCGGAGGGGTGTCCTGTACGATCGGGAGCCACCCTACTCTGGCCAACTGCCTGATCGTGGATAATCGCGCCGGCACCGACGGGGGAGCCATCTACAGCACCAGTGCGATGACGATCCGGCATTGTACGATTATTGACAATGAAGCCGGCGAGCGGGGAGGGGCAATCTACGGCATCGGCGGCGAGGCGGCGTTGACCGTAAGCCACTCCATCCTGTGGAATAACGAGGCAGGCAGTGGCAGCGGTTGGGAGTTGGCCCTGACCGGCGACGACTTCTGGGGCTCCGCCATCGCCGTTGTCACTTACGGCGATGTTCGGTTTGGCGAAGCCGGCGCGTTTCTTGATGGCGAGGCAACGCTGGTGTGGGGTGCGGGCAGCACCCAGGCCAATCCACTGTTTGCGGACGCCGAGGGTCGGTTGTCCGCCGGCTCGCCTTGTATCGACGCTGGCGATCCCGCATGGGTGCCCGAGGCCGGCGAGACGGACCTCGACGGTCACGCCCGAGTGCTGTGTGCAACCGTGGACATTGGGGCGCACGAGTTTGGCATCGGTGATCACAACTGCGACCGTGTCGTCGACTTGCTCGACTTCGGGGGATGGGGCGAGTGTGTGACCGGTCCTGGCGGGGGGCCACTGGCTTCCGGGTGCGAGTCTTTTGACTTCAGCGCTGACGGGGACGTGGACTTAGTCGACTACGCCGGTTTCCAAGGCCTGTTTGCAGGAAGCTGGTAGCCGGGCACGGCCGACGCCTGTTATATTGGCCGCGCTCTGTTAACCATGCCCGGCCAGGATCGCGCCGGGACAT
>JANQGB010000182.1 GCA_028277545.1 Phycisphaerae bacterium
CGCCCGATCTGGAGGAAGGCCTCGACGTAAGTGATCTGCATGACGTCGTCCGCATCGACCGCCGAGCGCCACCGGGCTCCGATCTTGGCGTCGATCTCGGACCAGACCGTCTGTCCGAATCGTGGCAGCAACGCGCGCAGCGCGTCGGCATCCCCGCCGACGGCGCGCTCGAGAAGCACAGTATTCTGGTCGGCCACGGTACCGGCCCTGAAGCATTCGGCCCACGAACGCCCGGAGTATACCGGATTACTCCACCGAGGGGCCAGATACGGTCAGGCCGCTCACCGGCCGTTTTTTCCCCACCCTGGCCGCACATTCCGCGTGACTCTGACCGCAGATCGTCGCCATTGACCCGCTGGGAATGGCCCGGCCCGTTCGACAACGAACCGCAACGTACCACCGGAAAGGGTTGCTGATGATCGCCAGAGTGGAGCGTCCCGCCGATACGGCCGCTTTCGCCTTCCGCCTCAGCGGATTCGACGCCGACGCATTGTTGGTCACGGGTTTCGACGGCACGGAAGGGCTCAGTCAACTATACGAGTTCCGCGTTCGGCTCTGCTCCGAGCGCGCGGATATCGACCCGGAGTTGACATTGGGGCAGGCGGCCACGCTGGAGATCAAGGGTGAGTTCGGCCCGCGTTATGTCCACGGGATCGTACGTCGCTTCGAGATCGACGAAGACGGCCCCGGTGTGACTTACTACGAAGCCTGCCTCGTGCCGCCGCAGTGGCTGCTGACTCGACGGATCACCTCGCGGGTGTTTCAGAAGCCGCGCAGCGGCAGCACCAGCGTCCCCGGCATCCTGTCGCAGGTAATCAGCGACGCCGGACTGCCGAACGACTCACTCGCCTTCGCCCTTTCGCGCGAGTACACCGAGCGCGAGTTCGTCGTCCAGTACAGCGAGTCGGACTGGGACTTCGTCTCGCGACTCATGGAAGAGGAGGGCATTTACTACTACTTCGAACATAGGGCCGACGGCGTCGGGCTGGTCGTGACCGACCAGAAAGAGATCCACATGCCGTTCGTCGACGGTGACGAGGAGACGGTAGCAGTGCCCTACTGCGACCCGAACGGCATGATGGCCGACCGGGACTTCATCTACCGCGTTCGGCTGGCCGGCGAGATGCAGATCGGCTCGGTCACGCTGGATGACTTCAACTTCCACCGTCCAGACCTCGAACTCCGGGTCAACAGTTCGGGCGGGCGCTTCGGAGCCCTGAGCCTGACTGACTACCCCGGCGATTACCGGAAACAGGCCGCCGGGCAACTCCTCGCCGACCGGCGGTTGGAGGAGCAGCAGGCCGGCGCCCGCGTGGCCGTCATGAGCAGCAACGTCCGGCAGTTTTTCCCGGGCAGCACTTTCGTGCTGACAGGCCATCCGAGCTGCGACGACGAGTACCTGATCACGGCTGTCACCCATAAGGCGACGCAGACCCAGAGCACTGAAGGACCCAGCACCGGCGGGGCTGGCCTGCGCTACGACGCCCAGGTTCGGGTGATCCCGCTCGCGATACAGTTTCGTCCGCCGCGGGTCACCCCCAAGTCCCGGGTTAGCGGCAGCCAGACTGCCATCGTCGTCGGGCCGCCGGGCGAGGAGATCCACACCGACGAGTACGGGCGCGTGAAGGTGCGGTTCCATTGGGACCAGGAGGCTCGCCACGACGAGAACGCGTCCTACTGGATTCGCGTCAGCCAGGGCTGGGCCGGCGGGCAGTACGGCATGATGTTCCTGCCCCGTGTCGGACAGGAAGTGATCGTAGACTTTCTGGAGGGTGATCCCGACCGGCCAATCATCACCGGACGGGTCTTCAACGAAGATCACCGGCCGCCGTACAAGCTGCCGGGTAACAAGTCAATCAGCACCATCCGTACCTGCACTACGCCGGGCGCAGGAGGCGGCAACGAAGTCCGCTTCGATGACGCCAAAGGCGACGAGCAACTGCTGCTCTACGCCCAGCGGGCCATGCATGCCCGCTCGCGGGGCAGCAGCTACGAGAGCGTCGGCGGAAACCGCCACCGTCGGGTACGCAAGAACTCCTACGAGTTAGTCAAAGAGCAGAAGCACTCCATGGTCAACCTGGACCTGATCGAGGAGATCAACGGTGGCAAACACCTGACTGTCGGCCAGGATGTCAAGGAGTTTATCGACGGTAAGCAGCACACCTACATCGCCAAGCAATACAACGTCCTCAACGGCGAGGGCATCTGGCTCGGTTCGGACGCCAGCATCACACTCTGGTGCAAGGGTAACTTCATCAAGCTCGACGAATCCGGCGTGACCATCGTGGGCAAGACTGTCAAGATCAACAGCGGCGGCAGCACCAGCATCCCCATGCCGGACTCCCCCGATGTGGTCGAGGAGCCGCGTTCGGCGGCCACGACCGAGTTCGGCCGCAATGTCCGCTACGACGTCGAGCCGCAGAGCCCTGAGCCGCTGGACCTCGACGAATCGGCTGCGCCCGACGGGCCGGCCGAACCGCGCATCGAAAAAGAGAAGTCCTGGATCGAGATCGAGTTGGTTGACGAGGCCGGTCAACCAGTTCCCAACGAGCGGTACGAGATCACCATGCCCGACGGCACGACGATCGCCACCGGTTCACTCGACGAGAACGGCCTGGCACGCGTTGCGGTCAGTGAACCGGGAACCTGTCAGATCAACTTCCCGGCGCTGGACGCAGCCGCATGGGAGCGAAACTGATGTCCACCACTTTTGCAGATCCAATCGTCCGCGGCCCCGGTCGGCGCCAACAGCGCGCCGCCGAGCTGCGAGC
>JANQGB010000267.1 GCA_028277545.1 Phycisphaerae bacterium
CGGTGCATGAAGTCTACTACTGCTCCCTGGGCAGCGGCGTATGCAACCCGGCGGTAACCGACCTCGTTGACAGTGGCGGACACAAGCCCTACTGCATCAGCGGTGATGGAACGCGGCTGTTCTTCAAGCACAGGGCCGGCTGGGACGAAGTGGCCGAGAAGAGCCAGGAAGGCCTCTACTACTCCGATGTCGGCGGTGAGCCGGTGCAGTTGATGCACTGGGATGAGCTGCCGCCCACCGGGGCGACGCCGCTAAACGTGCTGAATCCGCTGGGTTGTTCGGCCGATGGCGGAACGGTGCTGTTCGGCTGGAACCACGGCGAATGGGCCGGTGACCACTTCGTCGGCGACCTGGCCGGCATGTGGAACGTGGGGATGAGTTCATCGCCCGCGATGGTGCCGTCCGACACTCACTACGCGGTGTACGCATCGCAGGATCTGCCGCATAAACTGATCACGGCCGACGGGAGCCTGGCCCTGTACGGCTGGTACCAGGACGGCGTTTACAACGTCGACCTGGTCGACATGGCTTCAGGCGCGAAGACGGTCCTGGCGGAGGATCATGGGATCTCCAGCTTCTCCAACACCTGTATCTCCGGTGACGGGCGGTACGCCCGGGTCGGCAACTCCGGTGGCTACCTGGCCCGGGTCGACCTTGCCACGCTGAAGCTTCGCGAGACCATGTCCTACTTCACGCCGCGCAACACCTGGCCCACGGCAGTCAGCGACCTGACCCGCGACGGTCGTTACTACTTCTTTGCCGTCGGCCCCACCATTTATCGCGTGGACATGGAGGCTGGTTCGGAGACTCCGGCCGCTGCCCCGACTATCAGCGAGATCGCGTTCAGCGCTGCCACCCTGCCGCACGATTCCTCGACCACGGTCACGGTGATTGCCCGGGTGAGCGATCCGCAGGGGGCGGGGCAGGTGGCGTCGGTATCGCTCATGCCGCTGGCCGACGGCGTGGAAGGTGCCGGCTGGTGGAATACGGCCCCGCTGGTCGAGAGCAACTCGGGGCGGCTGCTGGATGACGGCACGCAGGGCGACCAGGTTGCCGGCGACGGAGTGTATACCCTGAACACGCTCCGGACGATTTCCACTACCAATGTCTTCGATCATTTTGGGCTGCCCTATGACGTTGGAGTACGAATCATCGCGGAAGATACTGACGGCAACTACTCGATTGCCGACACGGTGCTAACAGTCACGGAGTAGACAGCGTGCCCGGTTGCCGGCCGGATGAGCTTGCCGGCCGGTACGCTGAAAACAAGGTTCGCTTGGACGTATCGAGAGGTCCCAGGCCCGCGTCGAGCAGCGGTGCGATGTCCGGGGCGGCCGCACGATAAAGGAGGCGTGTTAACCATGCGTAAGTATGCTCGTTTGTTCTGCGGGGTGGTACTGCTGGCGGCGGTATGTGGAAGTGTTTCCTGCGGCGGGGCCTCGCTCAGCGTGGGGCCGGGCGGAGCGGCCCTGACGTTCACTATTGCCGGGGAGACCTTCGTTATTGCGTTCGGCCAAGTGGGAGAGCTTCAGACTCTGGCCAACCAGACCGTTCGACAGGAAGGGGCAGTGTCGCCGTTCGCGGATCGGCCCGGCGAAAGGCCCAACGACGTGCCCGCAGTCGCCGAAATGCGCCTGCTCAGTAACACCGTAACCGTGACGCCGCTGGACGCAACGGCCGAACGGCGGGCTCAGGGCAACCCGATCAACGGGTCGGCCACGGTTCGGTTTCTTGTTGATGAGGGATCGTCCACTACTCCATGCACCACCGGCATCTTCCTGGCCGAGTACGAGCTGACCGTCGTCAACAACGATGTCACCGTCGAGAACGAGGTCTTCGAACTGAGTGACGCGGCCCGCGATCTCGTGCTGAGCAACGACATAACCATGTGCGTCGAGGTCACCGCGGACTTCGACGGCCACCTGGACATGGAGGGCTTTCAGCTCGATTTCTCCGAGGAAACTGTCGGTGACGACGGCCCGACCGGTGAGACCACCACCGCGTTCTTCACCTTCCGCAATGACGATTTCGAGAACATTCACATCCTGTTGCCCGGCGATGACTTCAGTGCCGAGAATCGCATCACGCCCGGCCAGACCAGAACTGCCA
>JANQGB010000309.1 GCA_028277545.1 Phycisphaerae bacterium
ACCGCGCCGCCCATGCTGTGGCCCAACAGCCAGAGCGGCTGGCCGCCCAGCTTTTCCATCAGGTCCACGATGTAGTCAGCCTGGCGACTGAGCGAGAGCTCGTGGCTGGGCGCGTCGCGCTGAGTGCCATAGCCCGGCAGGTCGCAGGGGCGCGCCTGCGCCCGCGTGATCAGGGTGCCCGGATCGAAGTAATCCAGCGAGCCGACCAGGCCGTGCACCATCAGCAGCGTGTTTCTGCTCATGAACTTCTCCGTCCCCGCGGCTTGTCAGGGCGGCTGCCGCCGCGCTGGGCGGACACTGTAGCCGGTTCGCGGCGCGCGGGGCAAGCTATCAGGAACGCCTGCCGGCGGATAGAGACTGGACTGCAGGGCCGCCGTCAGGGCGGTAACCAATCGTAGCCGGCCTGCTCGGCGCACACTCACGGCGTGGTTAACATACGGCGACGCGCCTCGGTCTCCTGGCTCCTGATTGTGCTCCGGGATCGAACCATGAGCGAGCGGTTGGGCCCGATCTATTCTCGCGACGCCTACGCCGGCTTCCTTCGGCGGACAGCGGCCCTGGTCATCGACGGGATCATCCTGCTGGGATTCTGGGCGGCCGCGCCCGAACTGTGGTACGCCGCGGCCCCAGCCGAGTGGGTGACCGAAGCCTCGTATGCCTGGCTGCATTATTTTCTCCTGATCGCGGACCTGGCGTATCTTCTGGGCATGCGGCTGACTGAGAAGGGCACGGTCGGTTATCGAATTGTTGGCATTCGCTACGCTTACGTATTCTCGGGCAAGCCGATCCTGACAATGCTGGCCTATCGAGCGGTGCTGGCATTGTTCTTGACGTGGTTCTTCGCCCTGAACCACATCTGGATTCTCTTTGACGAACGGAAGCAAGCCTGGCACGACAAAGTGAGTGGGTTCTATGTCGTCAAACGCAATGCCAAGCCGATTGGCACGGGCCAGGTCGTCCGGCGAGTCATCGAGTTTATGATGCTCACCTTTGAAGTGTGGGAGCCGAAGAGGTCCGGCGATCAACCGCAAATCACCAGCCCCGCAGCCGAACATACGGAAATCCAGTAGCAGCCTGCCGGCGGCGTTGGAGGTTTTACCTCCGAGGTGGAGGAAGACGGCGCGGCCATCGCTCATTGCCCTGTCGAGAGAATGCAGCGTATGATGTCGCCGCGACGGGAACTGGCGCTGTGACGTTTGAGCCAGGTACATACGACAGCCTAGTCGGATGGGGATCGTCATGCAGACTAAAGGTCAGACCAACGGGAAACGCGAGTTAACGCTGAAAGACCGGCTCTCACGCCTGACGTATCAACAGGCGTGCCGGTTGCTCGGCGACGACGGCGCCAAGCTGATCGGCCTCGGCGGGCGACTGGAGATCAACCTTGACGAGGACGCTTACCTGGGCGACGACGTCTTCCGGCTTCGGCTGGGCGATGCGGTCGTCACGGTGACGCTGATGGCGGCTGCCAGGCGGCGACTACACTTCAACTGCACGCGGTGCGACGGCGCCTGCGAGCATGTCGGTGCCGCCTTCTCCCTCATATTGGAAGAGAAACTCTCGCTGGGCTTGTCCGCGCCGCCGCCGGAGCGCGTCCCGGTGGAGAGTCTCAGCGAAGAGGAGTTGGTGCGTGTGGCGGTTGCCGAGCGTCAGGAGCGGGCCAGCACGGAGAAGATGCGCGTCAAATCGGCGGACCGCGCTCGGCTGTGGACGGACTACCTGGTGACTAACGCTGAATCCGGCAAGACCTACCGCGTGGCGCTGCGCGGCTGGGAGCCGGGCGAGTCTTATTGCTCCTGTCCCGACTATCGCAAGAACACGCTGGGCGTGTGCAAGCACATTCTGAACGTGCAGCAGAAGGTAAAGCGCCGTTTCTCAGCCGCAGCGTGCCGGCGTCCGTATCGGCACGAGGGCCTGGCCGTCCATATGTCTCACGGGGCGGACCTGGAACTGCGTTTGCTGACGCCGGACCGAATCGAGCGGCCAATCGAGCGCGTGCTCGAGCCCATCAGGGATGTGGCCATCCAGGACGTCCACGATCTTCTCCGGCGCGTCGCGAAGCTGGAGGCGGCCGGGCACGCCGTCACGCCCTATCCCGACGCGGAGGAGTACATTCCCCGGCAGCTCTTCCAGGATCGCGTTCAGGCCACGGTAGCCCAGATTCGCAAAAACCCGCGCAGGCACCCGTTGCGCAAAGAGCTGCTGACGGTGGAACTGCTTCCCTACCAGTTGGACGGCATCGCCTTCGCCGTGGGCGCGGGGCGGGCGATTCTGGCCGACGACATGGGCTTGGGTAAGACCATACAGGGGATAGGCGTTGCCGAGATGTTGGCCCGTGAGGCGGACATCGGCAAGGTGCTGGTGGTCTGCCCGGCCTCGCTGAAGTCTCAGTGGCGCAACGAGGTGCATCGATTCTCCAACCGCGATTGCCAGCTCATCCTGGGCGCGGCCGACGAGCGTGCCCGGCAATACCAGAACGACTGCTTCTTCACCATCTGCAACTACGAGCAGGTGCTACGCGATGTGCTGGCTATCGAGACGATCAAGTGGGATCTCATCATCCTGGACGAGGGCCAGCGCATAAAGAACTGGGAGGCCAAGACCAGCCGCGTGATCAAAGTGCTGCGCTCACCGTTTGCCCTGGTACTCTCTGGTACACCGCTGGAAAACCGGCTGGATGACCTGTTCTCGGTCACCGAGTTCATCGATGATCGGCGGCTGGGCCCGGCGTTCAGGTTCTTTAATCGGCATCGCGTCGTGGATGAACGGGGCAAGGTGCTGGGCTACAAGAACCTGGCCGAGCTGCGCGAGCGGCTCAGCCCCCTCCTGCTCAGGCGTACGCGGGCCTCGGTAATGAAGGACCTGCCGCCGCGGACAACCGAAATCATCCGCATCACGCCAACGGAAGAACAACTCACCCTGCACGACTCCAACCGCCGCATAGTCAGCCAGATCGTCTCCAAGAAGTACATTACCGAGATGGATCTTCTGCGTCTGCGGAAGGCGCTGCTTATCTGCCGCATGGCGGCGGACAGCACCTTTCTGGTGGGTAAGCAGGAGCCGGGCTACTCGAGCAAGCTGGAGGCCCTGGACGACCTGCTGGCTGCTCTGTTTGCCGAGCAAGGTCGCAAGGCGGTGCTTTTCTCCGAGTGGACCACGATGCTGAACCTCATCCAGCCGCTACTGGTGAAGCACGGGATCTCCTACGTTCGCCTTGACGGGTCCGTGCCGCAGAAGAAGCGTCAGAAGTTGGTGCACCAGTTCCAGACCGACCCTGAGTGCCGCATGTTCATCACCACCAACGCCGGGGCGACGGGACTCAACCTCCAGGCGGCCGACACGGTCATCAACGTGGACCTCCCCTGGAACCCGGCGGTGCTCGAACAGAGGATTGCCCGGGCCCACCGCATGGGGCAGAAGCGGCCCGTGCAGGTCTACATCCTGGTTACGGAAGAGACCATCGAGGAGAGTCTGCTGGCAACGCTGTCCGCCAAGCACGAACTGGCGATGGCGGCCCTCGATCCCGACTCGGATATTGACAACGTGGACCTTTCCAGCGGTGTGGAGGAACTGAAGCGCCGGCTCGAAGTGCTGCTGGGGGCCAAGCCCGAGGCACCGGTGGATGAAAGCGAGCGAGCTCGGCAGACTCAGGAGGCAGAGCGTCTGGCTCGCAAGGAGCGTGTGGCCATGGCTGGCGGTCAGCTACTCGGGGCCGCATTCACGTTTCTCGGCCAGTTGGTTCCGCCGCAGGATGAAGGGACAGGCGAGGCGGCGGAGGTCACCGGCACCATCAAGCAGCGCCTGGCCGAGTGCCTCGAAGAGGATGATCAAGGCCGGCTGAAGATGACAGTGACTCTGCCCGACGCTTCGGCTCTCGATGATCTGGCCAGCTCGTTGGCCCGGATGCTGGACATGCATGCGGATACTTCGGCTGGCAGGTGATTAGCCCTGGCCGAGCGCAGCGGGGGGCAGCCTGCTGATCGCCGTCATGCTGCCGGATCGGTCCAGCGTCTGGACAGTCTGGAGGTCGAGGTTCCGCCGCACGCGGTGCCGCAAGTCGTTTGAGCTGAAGGGTTTCGCCAGGAAGTCGACGCCGTTGTCCAGTGCGCCGTCGCCGCCGATTACGTCGTTGGTGTAGCCGGAGACGTAGAGGACGCTCATCTGCGGCTGGATGGCCAGTGCCGCCTGGGCGAGCTGTTGACCGTTCATCCCCGGCATGATCACGTCTGTGAGCAGCAGGTGAATTGTAGTCGCGTGCGACCTGGCCATCTCCAGCGCCTGCTCCGGTTCGCTCGCGGCCAGTACAGTGTACCCGCTCTTCTGCAGCGCCCGCACGGTCAGGTCGCGAACGGCTCGGTCGTCTTCGCACACCAGGATCGTCTCGTCGCCCTCCAGTGGGTCATTCCGCGTCTCCGACGTCTCACTTGTCTCCGGCGCCCGCTCTACGGCAGGTAGATAGACGCGGAAGGTCGTGCCCTGCCCGGGCTGACTTTCGACCGCTATGTGGCCGTGTGCCTGACGTACGATGCCGTGTACCATGGCCAGGCCGAGGCCGGTACCCTCTCCGACGCCTTTCGTGGTGAAGAAGGGCTCGAAGATCCTTCCCAGAGTCTCCCGCTCCATTCCCTCGCCGGTATCGCTGACGGAAAGCACGACGTGTCGGCCGGTCCTGGCTTCCGGGTTGCTGCAGGTGTACGCCCGGTCCAGCGTCACATTCGTTCCCCGGACCGAGATGCGTCCGTGACCCTCCATGGCGTCCCGGGCGTTGACGATCAGGTTCATGATGACCTGCTCCACCTGCCCGGCGTCAGCCCGAATGGGCCAGACCTGGGGCTCGCAGTCGATGTCCAGTTCGATGTCCTCGCGGATCAGTCTCCGAAGCATCTTCTGCACGTTCGCAAGCAGAGTGGCGGGATCGAGCACCTCGGGCTTGATCAGCTGCTTCCTGCCAAAAGCCAGCAACTGGCGCGTCAGCGTCGCGGCGCGCTCACCGGACTTTCCGATCTGTTCGAGCCCGTCCCAGATGGGATCGCCCGGGGCCAACCGGTCCCGCAAGCCGGCCTGAAGCAACTCCACGTTGCCCAGGATGGCGGTCAGTATGTTGTTGAAATCGTGGGCCACACCGCCGGCCAGCTGTCCCACGGCCTCTAACTTCTGCGAGTGACGCAATTGTGTCTCGAGCGTCTCCTTCTCCATCTCCGCCCGCTTGCGATCGTCGATGTCCTCCAGCATGCCGATCATTCGCGTCGGATGTCCGGCCGCATTCCAGGTGGACGAGCCGCTGGTCCGGAACCAGCGATATTCGCCGGACTTGACCCGGGACCGAACCTCCACGCAGAACGTGTGTCGATCCTTGTGATGTGCCAGTATGGCTTGCATGAGCCGTCGAGTGTCATCCGGGTGAAGCATCGACATCGCCGCGTCGAAGGTGGGCTGGACCTCGCCTGGTTCGTAGCCGAGCTGGCGGAACAGCCGCGGCGACCAGTAGACCTCGCCCGAAGCCACGCCCCAGTCCCAGACGCCCACCTCGGTTCCTTCGACCGCGAGTTGGAATCGCTCCTCGCTCTCGCGCAGGTCGCGCAGAAACAGCAGGCTGCTCAGACCGTCGGTGACGCGGCGGCCGATCTCCTTAAGAAGCGTCTTCTCCGCAGCAGTCCAGGTCCGGGCGTAGGAGCACTGGTGCGGAGAA
>JANQGB010000354.1 GCA_028277545.1 Phycisphaerae bacterium
TGTCTGCTCCTGCCAGCGCAGCCGGTAATACGGTGACAGCCCGAAGTCGAAGTTCTGCCGGATGCCGAAGTCCTGCATCACCGTGTCCAGCGTGAAGTCCCCGCCCAGGTTGAACACATAATCCACCAGCACCGGCACGCCCTCGAGAATGTTGCCCGTGGGCACGCGTTCGATCTCGACGCGGTCGCCCAACTGTCGCACCGTGTAGTCACGGCCAATCCGGAAGAAGGTGAAGCCCTCCTCGTCCGTTATGACGATCGAACCGGTCGAGATGTTGGGGTTGTTGAGCACCACCGGCTGCGGATCGCGAAAGGTGTGCCGTTCGTCAACCACCTCGCTGCGTACGGCGCCGCCGCTGCGGTCTTCGGCCTGCAGGCGGGCCCGGTAGTCCGCCAGCAGCACGCCCCAGCGATTCTTCTTGGTGTACTCCAGGCTGAGCTGACCGCCCAGGCGTTCAATCTCGTTGCCCGTCCGGAATTCCTGCCGCTGCACAAAGCCGAAGAGCTGCGACACCAGGCTGTCATAGAGTTCGTGCTCCACCGTGCCGGCCAGGTAGTACGACCGCTCCTCGATCGGAGGAACGCCGGCCAGGCTGCCCTGCTCCCTGTCCAGCAGTTCCATCTGGTACCACGAGCGCAGCTTCTCGGTGTGCTCCAGGCGGAGAACCTCGCGCCAGCGCCAGCGGGTGATGTCGAAGGTGCCGCGCTGGTCGAAGTAGTTGAACTCCGACTCCAGTCGATGGCGGTTCTGTCCGCCGAAGTTGAGCCTGTGCGACAGCGTCACCTCGTCCGTGTCGTAGTCGATGGTGAAGGGCTCCTGCTTGATCGATTCGCGGGTATAGAGGAAGGACAGCACGTTGTTGTCACTGAAGCGGTAGGAAGTCTCGAAGCGGGCCTGGGTGTTCTCCTGGCGCCCGTCCTCCTCATCGCCGCCCAGGGGGTGGAGGTCGACCTCGGTGTGGTTGAACTGGAAACTGGTGGGCATCCTGTCGTGAACGTACTGCCAGGTCAGCCCGTAGTTGGTGGTCGTGGTTTCGATGCTGGACAGGAAGGGGCGCGGTTCCACGGACCGGTAGCGCCGGGCGAATATCGACCCGGGATAGTCCTTCTTCTTGAAGAAGCGTCCCTCCAGATCGAACTCGAGAACGTCCCCGCTGTCACTGCTGGATTGCGAGCGGTCGTCAAAATCCTGCTGGTAGTCGTGCTGCAGCAGTCCGAACAAGCCGCCCAGGGTGAACTCCAGCAGGTTCGGGTGATAGGTGTAGCCCTCGGCTTCGAGCTTGAGGCTCTCTTCGAAGATGGTCTCCTTCGCCCGGGTGTCACCGGCGCCGGTCTTGGAGCGTTGCTCGCGATCACGATCCCGGGCCACGAATTCGAGATAGCCGCCGAACTCGGTTAGTTGCACCGACCTAATCTCGTCCGCACGCCGGGCCTGGTTCTGGCAGCCGCTCCCCGCACCGGCCAGGGCCGTGGCCAGCAGCAGCACACACCGGCGCCTCCCGGGCAGCTTCGGGCTTGTCCCGGTGCCGGGCAGCCGGTGGGTGGGGTGACAGGCCTGTCCGGTCGCTGCGTTCAAGGCTCGTTACGTTTCAGGAAAAAGAGGTCTTCCCCGCCATGGGGATCGTGACATTCCGTACACAAGCGGGATTCGAGGCCTGCGTGATAGAGTGCCGCGCTGGTGGACTGGCGATCGTGGCAGCGATAGCAGGTGTCGTTCGTTTCGACCAGCAGCAGACCCGGATACGGCGAACCATGATGGTGATGGCAGAAGAGGCAGTCGCCCACCGCCACCGGCCCGTGGACGTAGCGAGCCCGACCCGGCACATCCGGGTGACAGCCCCGGCAGAGGCCTTCTTGTGGCGTGCGATTCACGCTGCCGCTCTGGGGATCGTGACAGGCACCGCAGCGGTTTTCGCGATACGGCGCATGCGGGAAGATGGGCCGGGCCGCCGGGCGAGGGGCACCGGGTTCGGCCGGCGCCTCCTGGAAGTCAGCTCCCTCCGGCGCCGGATAACCTACGGGCGGCTCGGCACCGGGCTCGGGAACACCGTCGAAGAAGAACCGCAGCACGCGCTGCCGCGTAGCGTCCGCACAGGCCATCCCCGCAAACAGCACCGCTGCGGTGACGGTCAGAACGAAGAACGCGCGCCGGATCGCCAAGAAACATGTCCCCCGTGGTCACCGCCTCAGTCCCGGTCGTCGTTGCGCTCCTGATCCTCCGGATCGGTTGCCGTCGCCCCATCATCCATTTCGAGAGGCCCGATCCCTTCGTCAACCGGGATCTTGGGCAGCGCGGCGAGCTGGGACTCTGACAGCGAGTAGCCCTCGGGGAACGAACCGAAGGCATAGACGCTGATCAGATGCTGGCCATACTGGCTGGCGACGAACACCAGGTACTCGACGTTGAAGTCCTCGTGGATGTACTTCTCGAAATACGGAATCGAACTGGAGTCGATGGCCACGGTGGAGGGCAGGCCCAGAGCCCCGGGCAGGTCACCGGGACCGCCGAAGCGCATCAGAACGCGCCCCTCCGGGTCGAACATCTGCACGATCTCCGTGGCACCGTCCACGACATAAACGTAGCCCTCCGGCCCGACCCGTATGCCGCGCGGGCGGGCGAACCGGCCGAGCGTGTTGCCCGGCGTGCCCTTGACCCACACGGGTTCGCCTTCACGGGTGAGCTTGTGAATCCTCCAGTTGTGCGTGTCGCTGACGTACAGGAAGCCCTTCGGCCCGATGGCCAGGCTGTTGGGGATGCGAAACTGGCCTGGCTCGGCGCCGGGCTCGCCGAAGGTCCGGATCACCGCCCCGGTGGTGCGGTCCAGGACCACAATCTGGCACGACTCGTCGTTGTCGAGCACGTAGAGTTCGTTCTCGTACAAGGCCAGGTCAACCGGGTGGCACGGCTCGGGGATGTCGAACGCGGTGACGTAGGCGTCCTCCGGGCTGAACACCACGACCTGCTTGCGTTCGGGGTCGACCACGAACTTGTAGCCCAGCGGATCGATAACCATGTTAATTGGTTTGCGCAGCCGGCCCGGCCCGCGAACACCGAAGATGCGGTAGGTCTGCTCCTTGAAGTCCAGGCGGCTGAGGCACAAGCCCTTGGTGTCGCAGACGTAGACCACGCCGTTACGAACGGCCAGTCCGTAGGGCTTGTTGATGGCCCGTTGTATGGTTGGCTCGTCGCCCAGAACGAACCTCTCGAACGATCCCTTGGCGGGCTCCACCTGGTCCGCGCCGCTGGCCCAGGTCAGAAACTGCATGCGCGGCTCCGACGGCGGTGCCGGAAAGAACAGCCACTGCGCGTCGCTTTTGTCGGCAGACTCGCACCCGGCTACCAGCGCCACCGCCACTGCCGCCCATGCCGTCGCGATCGATTCGATTCTTCGTTGTAGCATGTTACTCCTCGGCGGATGCTACTCCATCGCTTTGCCGCCAACAACCGGCTGGTGCCGCAACCAAAAGCCCCGTACCCGAAGCGGTTACCGCATTAAACGGTCGAGCGCACATCCCCTTTCGGGAACGTGCGCTCGTATGCTGTCAGCATCAACGGACTGCGGCAGCCACGCCGTTATCCGTCGGGCCAAGCCGGGAACACTGGTTCCGCCGTGCTACTTGATGTGGCACTGGAGGCAGATATAGCTCTCCTGGACCGGAACTCGGAGGAAGTTACCCAGGCCGTTGTTGTGCGGCTCATGGCAGGAGGTGCACTCCACGCGGTCCGCGCCACTGAGCGTGATAAGCTGCACGCCAGGGCCATTGTTGATGCCCGGCGCGAACGTGCTGGGATCCTGGTACTCAGCAGGGCTGGCTGTCGGATACTCGATGCCGATCGGGTGGTCGTTGGACAGATCGCTGTCCAGGGCGGCGGAGCCGGTGATGACCGCACCCGAACCGCCGGTGCCACCGTAGTTGTCCACGGCCGTCACACCGTCATGGCAGCCCAGGCACTTCTTGCTCGGACCTTCAGGCTGTCCGGCAGAGCTGGAGTACATCACGAACGTCTCCCCGGTCTCGGCATGATTCCAGAGGACGTTCTCTTCGCCGAACTGCAAAGCGTTGTGCGGCGTGTGGCAGGGCAGGCAGACCTGGTTGCCCGGAATCGACACGCCAGGGAAGTTGTTCAGGTTGTGCGGTGTGTTCACGACGCTCACTGACGGGTAGGACCCGGGATCACCCGGAATGATCTGCCCGAACGCCGCTGTCGCCATGACCGCCACCAGAACCACCGGCAGGAACCTAACCACAAGTTTCATCACAAGCCTCCTCCTGTAGGGTCTCTCGCGTCCCCGGTTGAGACGCCTAAATTCACTCGCAAACCCACGTTCAGACTCGGCGTTCTGGGTCGACTACCCGCCGCGGGCGCGCAGGTGGTCAGACGCCGTACACTGGGACTGTGACACCCGGCATGCCAGAACCTGAACCCGGAGGGTCAATGCACCCGCCCGCGAGCGTCTACAAGGCTAATCTATTACTTCGCAATAGATTATAGAGGAATACCTGGCTCAGTGACGGGATTTGCGGCGGTCGCCCGACATGTGACACATTCCCACAAAAGCGAAACGCCCGATTATGGCTTCCAGCTTATGGGAAGGCCGGTGGCCGCCTGCCGAACACCGATTCCAGCGCCCGCCGATAACAGTCAACCGCCTGCTGCGTATTACCTTGTCGCTCGCACTCCTCGGTGTGCCGGCTGCATCGGCAAGCCTCCTCAGCCGGGCAGATTGGCCACCGCCGCGTCACGGTCGTAGCGGTATGGGCGGTGGCAACCCGGCGAGCACGATCCGCCGGTCGGCGTTTGCGAGAACTTGATTGGAATACGCCACTCGCCGAAGGGCACTGACTCGGCCATGTGCCGTGGTCTGTTGCTGGCGTGGGTCTCGTGGCATGCCCGGCAGGTGCGACCCTTGGGCGTGCGGTGTACATGGACGTAGTGCAGGTTCTGCTTGCCATTGCGGAAGTTGGTCAGCGTGTCAGTGCTGGCTTCGTACACCGCGTCCGCCTCGTGACACCCGAAGCACAGTGCGTAGCGCTCTTCTTCGAAGGGGGCGTAGAAGCCGGGCGGATACGCTTCGGTTAGGAGGCGAAAGTTCTCTCCCCCGTGGACCTCGTGGCAGCCCGTGCAGCTCTTGTCGCGAATAGGACCGTGGTGGTTCGGATTCTCCGCCAGGAGCTTTCCCAGGCCTGCGATCGTGGCCTCACCGGAGGTTACTTCCCGATCATGGCAACTCATGCACAGGGCCATGGGCTCGTCCACCAGGAGT
Organism: Phycisphaerae bacterium; assembly: GCA_028277545.1. Classification (GTDB taxonomy): domain Bacteria; phylum Planctomycetota; class Phycisphaerae; order UBA1845; family UBA1845; genus JANQGB01. The sequence goes on from JANQGB010000354.1 coordinate 5,267, forward strand.
TGCGCGGCGATAGCGGCGTGCGGGTCGTGACAGCTCGTGCACGACTTGCCAGCCGTCACCGCGTCGTGCCCCACGGTCGCCTCCTCCAGGACCTCGGCTATCGAATCGTGGCATTCCAGACACAGCTTCGGGGGCAGATCTCGCAGGATCATCTTGTTGGCCGCCCCGTGCGGATGATGGCAAGACGCGCAATCTTCGGTGGCCGGGTCGTGTTGGTGCTCCCTGGTGCTGATCCTGGTCGCGATCGCGTCGTGGCACTTTACGCATACCTCGCGGTCCGGCGCGAAGAGCAGGGCCGGGTGGTCCGAGGCGTGAGCATCATGACAGACCATGCAGGCCCCCGCGGCAACCGGCCCGTGCAGGAAAGCCAGGTTCTCAGTGACGTCGTCGTGGCAGTCAACACAGACGTCGGCTTCCTTGGCCTGATTCAGCAGCTTCGGTGCAGCGCTGCCGTGCGGGTCGTGGCACACGGTGCACTCGCCCTCGGCGGCCGGAGCGTGGCGGACCTTGCCCTCGAACTCGTCATGGCACTCCATGCACAGCTCCGCCAGGTCTGACGTAAGCTTGAAGCCGTGGGTCTTGGCGTCGGTCTCCTCGTGGCACAGGTCGCACGAACCCTCGCCGACCGGGTCGTGCACCACCGCCCGCTGGCCGAATTCGCCGTGGCACGCGGCGTCGATGCAACTGCCCGCGTACTTGGGCGGTCCCTGGGCCGAAGCCGTCATTGGCACAGCCATCACCGCCATCGCGCCGAGGAGACCAGCCGCTACGCGCATTATTTGTGTCCTCCCTCGGGGCTGCTGGGTTGGGGACTGAACAGGAGGAGGATAGGGCCGCTCGCCGTGGGAACCGCGCGTTGCTTGCCCAACTCCAGCCACGCCCGGCCGTCCTCGCCGGCAGCGGCTGCCACCTCCACCTGCAGGGCACTGACTGCTCCTTTACCCCGCGACGGGCGATACTCCTCGACCAGTCGGCCCGCCGGCACGAAGCGAGCGATGCGAAACTCGTATTGCGAACCGGCCACGTCGACCGCCTCGTCCAGCGCCAGCGCCTTGGTGCTGCTCGTACCGGCCTGACGTATCCACACCTCATGCTCGCGAAGCCCCACTGTCACCAGTGTGAAGTCCGGCGCGGCGGACTTCTTGTCCGGCGGGCAGTCCAGTGTGACACGGAAGGGCAGTGATGGCTGCCCGCTCTTGGCGAAGTCGGGAAACTTGGCAAAGATCCACTGCTCCGACTTCTTCCCGTCGTGCTCAACCTCGATCAGGACGGCCGGGTTGATTCGCTTCGCTGACTGGTTCGAGGGCTGATTGGTCTTGCTATCCACTCCGAAGTGGGGGAAAAACTTCACGACGCGAACGGTGGCCTCGAACTTCTCCAGCTTGTGGACGGCACCCTCTTTGGCAGGCAGTTCCAGAGCCGCGTTCCTACGCTCATCGCCGAGGGGGACGACGGAGGCGCGGCTCTGGAACTGCCT
>JANQGB010000409.1 GCA_028277545.1 Phycisphaerae bacterium
TACTGCCGCAGCGAGAAGCCGTCGCCGGACGACCCACCGCGCCGCCGCACCAGCCCCACGGGATCGACGTCCAGCACCAGGGCGGCCGTACACCGCGCCTCAGTAGCCTCCGGATAGAACACGTGTGCCTGCCCGAAGGCAACCTTGAATGCCTGGACCTTCTCCGGATGCTTGTGCAGCAACCAGCCGAGGTCGGTGGCGGGTCTTCGGGTTGTAGTCACGGTCAGCAACATGTGTGTGCATACTTACAATTTGGCCAATGCTCGTAGATGCTCCACTGCCAGGTTGTAGTCCGCTCGGCGAAACAAGAACGGCCCGAGGTTACCATACTGCCACTTATCACGACGGTGCGGTTGTTCAAAGTCCGACCAGGTCACCGCGTCGTCCTCGAACCTGATTCGCACCTGCAGCGACCAGCATCCTACCTCGCCGCAGTCCCTACAGGCGAACAGATCGGTTGTGTCTCCGGAGTGCGCCGCCTGGCTGATGTTCTCGAGTAGCGTTCTGGCGGGTAGGCCAACGTACGTGCCAGCGATGTCAGGTGCCCCCCCGGATTCAGCCTGTGGCGTTCCACCTCCCTTGCCAACTCGATGAGGTTGCGTCCATCAACGTAGATGTTCGTCCCCTTGCCATACCAGGCGTCGGTCTTCGCGATCTCAAAGCGAATGGCGTTCATCCAATGTCTACCACAAGTCGTCGATGGCCGTTCAGACCCAACGCCCCCTGCGAGAGAGATCGCCCGTTCATGTCCGGCCGGCAAGCCGTGCTTATCGTAAGCGCCATGCTCTCCTCCGCGCACCGTCCAAACGTCACGGTGAGGATCAGGTTCGCTTGAGCATATCGGCCGCGCGTTGACTCGACAGTGGCGCTCCCTCGCGAGGTAGCGCCTTGGGCGACTCCATGAGCCGCTCAGCCATCCGGTGTGCCCGCTCCCATTCGTCCTCCGGGATCTTCGCTTTGCGCGCCTCCACGAGGGCAGAGTCTTCGGTAATGAAGTCGGCGATGATCGGCCAGTAGTCTACCCACTGGCCGAACTGAGCAGGGCCGAATATGAGATCCTGCGCCGGCTTCACCTGCGACGGAGCAGCGTATGTGTTCACGGTCAATAGCCGGTCGCCAACCTGCAGTTCGTGATGATCCGTCACCCAAGAGTCGAAACGCAACAGTACTACGCAATCGAGTTCGTCGGTGTAAGCCGCCACCAGCAACGGCTCAACACTCATCACTAGCGCCGCGCGACTATCTCCAAACCGCATGTGCTCATCGATGACGTCGCGCCAGCGCGATGACCTTGGCAGCAGATAGATCGGGAAGACTTCCGGCAATGATCCGAGCAAGCGAGCCCACGTCGTGTATATCTCGGGGTGAAACCGCTTCAGCATGTCATCGGAGGTGGTTATTCCCCCAGGGTCAGACGCACGAGTACTGTCATCCATATACTTCGACATCGTACGCAACTACTCCACTGGTCAGCCCCTCAAGAAGAAATCGGTGATCCAATACACCACGTTTCACCCCGTCAGGCATCATAGACGATCGCCATGCAGTCTCAGCGCCTCACCCGCACCACGCACCCGGGCCCGGATTCCCGGTCAATCTCGAAGTCCACGTCGAGAAACGCCTTGATGACCTCGATGTTGGTCTCGGCGTGTCGCGAGAGACCCAGCGTGCGGAACGCGCCGTCGCCTGCCAGGGCCAGCGGGATCAGCAACTGGTGGGTCAGGTATGCGCCGGCGGCCACGTCCTTCGACAGATAGCGGCGGGCCTGCTGGCAGGCC
>JANQGB010000563.1 GCA_028277545.1 Phycisphaerae bacterium
CACTGCCCTGGCCTTCGGCTGCGAACCAGCGGAAGCCAAAGACGGCTTCCATCTGATCGGCGGCGGACAGAGACGCTCGGCAAACGTACAGGTCCGGAGTCTCAAGATTCCAGACCTTGGCCGAAGCAACCGAGACAGAACGGCTGAGCACGTTGTCACCGGGTTCGAACGTCAGGTCCGGCCAGGTCCTCTCGAATACAACGGCGGTGGGGTCGGTCTTCTCCAGGATGCTCAGCGTAAGATCGCGCTGGACGGGTGCCGCCATCGTGTTCCGGACGCTGACCTGAACATCGACGTCGGTAACGGTGGGCTTGTTGCGAATGAAGAGATCATCGACGTAGACCGGGTCTACAATCAGCAATCGCACGGGCCCCGTGATACCGCCAAAACCGTGGCTGGCGGGGATATAATGCTCGCCCCAGCGATGGGCATGCACATCAATCCAGTCGAAGTTGCCGCTGGGGTCGGTGACGCGGACCGCGAGTTCGTTGGCCTGCCCCGGGCGGGCCGCTGCGGTGATATCGACTTCGAACGGCGTGTTCCCGATTACGTCATATCCGACCAGCGTATCGTTAAGAAACACTTCGGCCCGCAGGCGAACCGCCTCGAACTGCAGGATCAGCCGCTTGCCGGCAGCGCTGGCGGGGATGGCCACTTCTCGATGCCACCAACTGACTCCCTTGTAGTCCCCGCCCTCATCATTCCAGAGATAGCCCTCCACGGTGCCCGGCACAGACACCGCCAGTCCCCCGCTGGCCAACGTCTCCCAGCCGCCGGTGGGCGGGTGTGCCGGCAGGTCGGCGAGGTCCACCGGCGGAAGGTGCAGCGGGTCGGACTCCCAGGACGCCTCTCTGTCCAACCAGAGGTGCCAGCCTGCTCCAGAGAGGTCAATGGTCTGCCGCATGGCATTGCTCTCCGCGGCGCTCCCGGCCAGGACTGCAAGCCAGCAGCAGACCGGCAGGGTCGATCGCCTCGTTGTGACGTGCACGGGTAGTCCACTCCTGGACGGGCGAGCCATCGACCGCCGGTGACCTCACCCTTTGACACCACTCTCGACCACGCCGCGCACAAAGAATCGCTGCGTTATCAGGAAGAAGATCAGTACCGGAGTTAGAACGATTATCGCCGCGGTCATCTGCAGAGGCCAGCGCGTCCCGGCGTAGGCGTCGCTGAAGACCGAGAGTCCGACCTCCAGCGTCCGCATGGTCGTAGAGCTGGAAGCCAGCAGCGGCCAGTAGAAGTCGGCCCAGGTCCAGATGAAGGCGAACACGCCCACCGTCACCAGGGCCGGTCTCGCCGCGGGGAGGATCACGTGCCAGAACACGCCCAGCTCGCTACAGCCGTCCAGCCGGGCAGCGTCGTCGAGGCTGCGCGGCACGGTCACGAAGAACTGCCGCAGCAGGAACGTTCCAAAGGCCGTGCTGAGGTAGGGATAGGGAATAATCAATCCCCAATAGGTGTCCAGCCAGCCGAGCTGCTTAACCAGCACGAACAGCGGAACGATCAGCACCTGGGCGGGTATCATCATGGTCAGGAGCAAGGCGAGGAAGAACAGATCGCGACCTCGGAAGCGAAGACGGGCGAAGCCGTACGCCGCCAGCGAGCAGAGGGTCAACTGGAACAGCACCACCCCCGTGGTTACTATCACGCTGTTGACCGCAAACCGCCAGACGGGCAACTCGCCGAAGGTCAGCACGTACGCGTAGTTCTCGAAGTGCCAGCCGTCCGGCTGAAACAGATTCGCCATCGTGGGCAGGTCGGCGTTCTGGTGGTGCAACGAGGTGAAGAACATCCACACGAAGGGCAGCACCGTCGTTACGGCAATGCACAGCAGGACAAGATAGGACAGTATCTTGCCGACACTGGGACGCGGCAGGCGATCGCGGCTCATCGTGCCTCCTCCGCGCGGAGCCCCTGCCGCATGAACCACAGTTGCACCATGGCGATCAGCATGATCATGGCAAAGAGCACGTAGGACTGGGCGCTGGCCATACCCAGCTCGAACTTCTGCCACGCCTCCCGGTAGACGTGGTACAGCACCACGTCGGTAGTCCGCCGCGGTCCCCCCTTGGTCATCATGTACACCGGTGTAAACAACTGACAGGCCGCGATCGTTGTAGTCACGGTCACGAACAGGGTCGTCGGCGCCAACTGGGGTAGGGTGACGTAACGAAACCTCTGCCAGGCGGTGCAGCCGTCCAGAATAGCGGCTTCGTAGAGGGCCTTGGGAATGCTGTGCAGGCCGGCCACGAAGATGATCATTCTTGGCCCCAACCCGATCCAGGCGCTCATGGCGACCAGAGCCAGCAAGGCCCAGGGCGTGTCGTTCAGGAAGTTGGTAGAGGTGGACAGCCTACCCAGGCCGGACAGGCCCACAGCCCGCAGACCCGCGTCGAACGCGGCCAGCACCTCGTTAAGGTGCCCCAGGCAGTAGTTGATGAGCCCGACCTCCGGCAGCAGGATCCAGATCCAGACCATCGAGATGGCAACCTGCGAGCACACGCCAGGGATGTAGAACAGCGTTCGAAACAAACCAACACCGCGCAGCGGGCGACTGACCAGCAAGGCAACCGCCAGCGAGGTGACCACGCCCAGCGGAACGCTGAGCGCCGCGTATAGAAGCGTGTTGTAGACCGCGTTGCGGAAGAAAGGATCCTCGGCCAGTACTTTGTAGTTGGCCAGCCCGACGAATGGCTTGTCCGGTTTCAGCAGGTGCCAGCGATGGAAGCTCATATATGCGGCCAGAATCATGGGCACCAGCGAGAAGACCGCCACGTAGAGGGTCGCGGGCCCGATGAACACGTAACCACGCCAGTTGGAAGCTCTCCTGGTCGTCATGGCTGTGCCAGCACCGCGTCCATGAGCTTGGCTGTCCTCCGCATGGCCTCCTCTACCGGCAGGCCGCCGTATTGAATGTCCTCCATCATCTCGCGACCGAGGTCCTCGCAGGCGGGGTAGCGTTCGACCTGCGCCCCCCGCGGGGGCCTGGCATACTGCACCGCCCTCAGAAAAGCGGCCTCAGTAGGATCGTCCGCGTAGTGGGCCGCCGCCCGCTTGTTGGCCGAAATCGCCAGCCCCGACGCCACGCGACGTATCTGCACGTCCGCGCTGGTGATGTGCTTGATATACTCCCAGGCCAACTCGGGATGAGCGCACTGTCGTGTAATGGCCAGGCCCGCCTCGTAGATAACAGTCACCGGCTCCCGGTTGTTCGTAGGCAACGGCACGATACCGACCTCCAGCCCGCGAGCCCGGTAGTCGATCATCATCCAGTGGCCTTTGAGGTCCATCGCGGCCCGGCCGTCCAGGAACAGGTCCACACCGGCGGCCGCTCTCTCCGCCAGACTCGGCGCTACACGGTGCCGGAGCATCAGGTCTACCAGGAACGTCATCGCTTCGACCGACGCCGGGCTGTCGAAGTAGCCGCTGGCCATTTGCCCGTCCGGGCTCAGCACCTCGCCGCCATTGGTCCACAGCCACAACACCCAGAAGGGCATCACGTTCTCGAAATTGAAGCCGTATTGTGTAGGCTGCCGGGCTCCCTCCGGGAAGACGGTGAGCCTTTTGGCCGTCTGCAGGAAATCGTCCCACGTCCAGGATGGCTGTGGGTAAGCTACGCCCGCCGCGTCGAACAGCTTCTTGTTGTAATACATCACCATGGGCGTGAAATCGAGCGGAATCGCGTAGAGCTGCTCCCCGCGACGGGCGATGTTTACCACATTGTCGAAATAGTCATCCAGGGTGAACGTCGAATCGCTCTCGATGAAAGGCGTCAAGTCCAGCAAGACGTCGTTCTCGATGAATACCGCTGCCGAAGACGCGTCCAGGTGAACCACGTCGGGCACGCTGCCCGAGACGTGCATCATGACGAGTTTGGGAACGTACTGGCCGTGACCGGGAATCTGCTCGACGTGGACGCGCGTTCCCGGTATGAGCTGCTCGAATTCCTGGAGAATCTGACGCTCCAACGCCATGAAGGAGGATTCGACGGCGGGGCTTCCCCAGTTAGCCACGCGTAGCACTGTGTCGGATTGTGACCCGTCCTCACCGCAGCCGCCGAGCACGAGACTGGCCAGCAAACCGCCCCTTAACAGGATTCCAGTAAACAGGCGACTCATCTCGTCACCGTGGGGAGTTAGTGTCAGGCCGGTTTGATAGTCGTGCCTCACCGCACCACGCTAACGACAATCTACCCGCTTGCACAAGCCCCATCAACCGCTCGACCACAGAGGGCTCAACGGCGGTGGGCAGCCGCTCATGATCCGCCGCTTTGCTGCTCGCGCGGCCATGTTTCTGGTAGTTGTGCGTCAACCGAACGCTCGTCGTCGCCTACGCGGACCGTGAGGGGTCGCGATCCGAGGTTGCGGACCGTGACGCACGCGCGGGTGATGTCCACGCGGACCGGCGTGCCCTTCCAGATGATCGGAAACGCCAGGCGCGACCAGGTGGATGGAAGCTGCGGATCAAGCGTCAGGACCTTGGACTGCAACGCCGTACGCAAGCCGGCAAAGCCCAGGAGCGCCATCTGCCAGACTGCGCCGGCGTTGGCGATGTGAATGCCCTCCGCTGCGCCGCCCCGCTCCAGGTCCAGGTCGATCCGGCTGCCAGCTACCCAGAAGCGCCAAGCGTCGTCTGCCAGCCTGAGTCGAGCGGCAACGATGGCGTGTACTCCGGCAGAAAGCGAAGAGTCGTGCGTGGTATACGGCAGGT
>JANQGB010000666.1 GCA_028277545.1 Phycisphaerae bacterium
CTGGCCTACCGCTACATCGGGGAGATAGACTCCAACCTGCTGGGCTTCGGCGCCAACTACCGCATCAGCGAGAAGCACACCGTCGCCTTCCGCGAGTCGTTCGACCTGGACCGCGGCAAGACCCAGGAGTTTACCATCGGCTTCATTCGCAAGTTCCCCCGCTGGTACGTCAGCTTGTCCGTCGACCTCAACGAGGCAGACGACGACTTCGGTGTGTCACTCTCAGCCTGGCCCGAGGGCCTGCCCCGAACCGCCCTGGGCTCCCGCCGCTTTACGGGCCTGGCCGAATCCACCGGCATCCGTCCTGACTAGCCTTGCCCGGGCGTTGAGCCGCCTGATCTCCCAAGCAGTTCGGGGCAGCGTGGCGCGCCAATGCGTGGAAGTGTGGCGCATCTCGAAGCACCGCCGACCTTGTCGATACGCCTCCCATCGATCGCCCAGCGAACATGTGACGCTGTAACGACGGACCGCCCCAGCGCCAGGGCGGCCCGTTTGGGTGCGCTATTGAGTGTGTGGCGATGAGTCTATCGTCGGCGCCTGAGTGCCAACAGGCCACCAATCGTGAGGAGAGCAAGCGTGCCGGGCTCGGGGACCAGCAGGAAGCCGTATTGCGCACCCCCCGGGTCCGTTGCATATCCAACTATGTGCCCCAAGTCGTTGACGTCCATGGCGCTGGTCAGAGTCCAGCCGCTCTCCAGGCCGGTGATGTCCAAGTCGTTCAAATCAATCAGCAGGCCGTCCTCCCAGAGGCAGGCGTGCTGTTCCCCATTGGATGTGTATGCCCAACCTGCGACAGCACCGGCTTCGTTTATGCCGTTTGCGACACTTCTCGTTCCTCCCAGTGTGCCCAGGTCCGTCATGGCGCCGTCTTCCCATAGGAAGGCTCGCGAGTTGTTGCTGCTGTTGTAGGCCCAGCCCACAATCTGAGCCGAGTCGTTGACGTCCCAGGCCTCACTGGCTGTCCCGCCGAGCGTGCCCAGGTTGGTCAGCTCGGTATCGGTGGGATATTGCCAGAGGTAAGCGTGCTGGTCACCGGACATGCCGGAGCTGCTTGAGAATCCGACGACCAGGCAAGAGCTGTTGATGGCTGTTGCTGGACTGCGTCCTCCGAAGGTGGGGACCTCGTGCATGACACCGTTGTCCCACACGAACCCCCGACGGCTTCCACCGGTGGAATCTGCCCAGCCGACGACCTTGTTCCCGTTGTTTACGTCAAACGCGGTGCTGAAACTTCCTCCCAGGGTGCCCAGTTCGATCATCCCGCCGTGCGCAGTCCACATATACGCGTGGCTCGGCGGGCTTCCGCCGGAGCTGTCGCGGTTCTCTCCAACAACGGTGCCCGACTCGTTGAAACCGTACGCGTAGCTGCCGACTCTACCGGGGGCCGGGCCGACCAGATGCATTGCTCCGTCTGCTTCCCTGCACCAGGCCTGGAAGTGCCCCCCTCCAGCGGCCATCGAGTACCCTGCCACTTGGCCGGAGTTGTTCAGGGCACTGGCGTAGCTCTCCGGGCTGCCTCCCGGTGGGTCCAGCACGGTTATGTCGTAGCTCTGCCCGTGTGCGGCGCCGGGCACTGTCAGGCCAGCCATCGCAAACGCCAGGATCCAAGATGTTGAGCGGGCCCAGTTCAGTCGATTGAACGTCATTGCCTTTACCTCCTCAGCCTGATTACGAGTCTTCTGGTAGGCCGGTCGGCCACCGTGGCCGGCGACCACATGGTTCATAAGGACACGGCAGTCCCTGCACTGATTCGACCGAGCCTGACAGCGCCGTGACTATCACTGCGAGAAGGCCCGGCTACGTGATTTGCGTGCGTCATGTGTGCATCCTGCTGTCGCGAGGCTCTCCCCGACTTCCAAGCTGCGTCCCTGTTCATCCACGCATACGCAATTGGGGCCGGTTCCTTACACGCGGGTTGCGGTTTCCTGGCCGGGTGCCACATTGAGAGCGAGGGCGACTCTATAAGTCTTGCTGTGACAAAATGTTATATTGTCGCCCCGTTTCGCGAGAGCGGTCTTGCCTGCCATAGCGCGGGGCTCGATCGACCGCCGTGACGACGAATTGACTTGGGTAGGGGTGCCTGGTGACAGTAAGATGGCTGCGAGGAGTGGAATCGCATGAACACCACCAGGGCCAGCCTGCTGAAGCGGGTTAAGGACCAGGAGGACGCTGATGCCTGGCGCGAATTCGTCGGGTTGTACCGTCCGTTGCTGGTCCGCTACGCCTCCGCTCGCGGCCTTCCGGCCGACGACGCTGAGGATGTCGCCCAGCATTGCCTGGGGGCAATGACGCAGAAGCTGGCCGATTTCGAGTACGATCCCGGCAAGGGCCGCTTCCGGGCTTGGCTGCGCCGCATTGTGGATAACCGTGTCAACAGTATGTTCCGGCGTCGTCGCGAACTGCCCGCCAGAACCGGGGACTTCGACCGCCCACACGAGCGCGAGCGGCCGCCTGACGAGGCTTGGGAGCAGATCTGGCTGGAGGAACACCTCAAGCTCTGCCTGCGGCAGGTGCGGGTGCAGGTAGCCCCGACCACCTACGATGCGTTTCACCGGGTGGCGATCGACGACTGGCCGGTCGAGAAGGTCTGCGAATCGCTCGGTATGAGTCCCAACCAGGTCTACGTGGCCAAGTCGCGGGTGACGCGCCGTCTGCAAGATCTGATGCGCGATCTCCTTGGCGAGGACGATCAGAGGTAGGGGAGCAGCGGCATGGCAGAATGTCCTCCCGAGGAGCATCTGGCCGCTTTTGCGGCTGGCGCGCCTGACGGTGACCGGGCGGATGCCATTGCCGAGCACCTCGAGCAATGTAGCGACTGCCGCCGCTGGCTGG
>JANQGB010000685.1 GCA_028277545.1 Phycisphaerae bacterium
GCCCTTGTCCCCGCGATCGCCCTGCGCTATCCGATCAAGAAGTGGGCGGCTCTGGCCGGCATTGCCGCGGCGTTCTATTACCTGCTGGTGAGCGGCGCGACGGTGCCGACCCAGCGCGCCTTTGCCATGACACTGATCGTGCTGCTGGGCGTCATGCTTGACCGTCTTGCGATCAGCATGCGCCTTGTGGCGCTCGTGGCCGGATTCATGCTGCTGCTGACGCCCGAGATTCTGCTCAGCGTCAGCTTCCAGATGTCCTTTGCCGCCGTCATCGCCCTTGTTGCCGGCTACGAAGTCGTCCGCGACCGGGGATGGCTCGCGAACCGGGGCCGAAGCTGGGGCGCAAGGCTGCGTGTCTATGTTCTGGGTGTCGTGCTGACCACTCTGGTCGCGGGTAGCGCAACCGGCTTCTTTGCCGCCGTGCACTTCAACCGGTTCGCCGTCTACGACGTGGTAGCCAATCTCGGTGCTGTTCCCGTGATGGGACTTTGGATCATGCCGTGCGCCATGTTGGTGTTCCTGTTGCTGCCGTTCGGTGCGGAAGGGGTGGCGCTCGATCTGATGACGGCAGGCATCAGTATTGTGATCGCGGTTGCCTCGGAGGTTGCCTCATGGCCGGGGGCGGAAGGGCGCGTCGCCGCCATCCCGACGGTGGCGGTCCCCATGGCCGTTCTGGGCGGCTTGTGGCTATGTCTGTGGCGGACCCGCTGGCGCGCGCTGGGCATCATCCCGATGGCTTTAGCGCTGGTTGTTGCCGGGACGGCGCAGCAACCGGACATCCTGATCGATGAAACCGGGCGGTTATTCGCCGTCAAGAACGGTGAGGGCCAGCTCGTTCTGTCAACAACGCGGGGGTCGTCCATCGTCACGGAAACATGGCTGCGCCGAAACGCCCAGCGCGAGCCCGGGCATTGGCAATCCCCAGGCTCGGGGACACCGGTTACATGCGACGCTCAGGGCTGCATCTACCGGCCCGAGGGGTCGCCGCCTGTTGCGCTGGTGCGGACCCCTGATGCGCTTGAAGAAGACTGCGCGCGGGCCGAGGTGGTCATCAGCGCGGTTCCCGCGTTTGGGCGGTGCAGGGGGCCCTCCCTGGTCATCGACCGGTTCGATCTGTGGCGCGGCGGGGCGCACGCGATCTGGCTCGACGGCCTTAGGGTGGATACGGTCGCCCGGCACCAGGCCAGGCGCCCCTGGTCACGCTACGCGGACCGGCAGCGATAGGAAGCTAATATTGCCGGATGAGGCCGACCAGACGGCCTTGAATCTTTACCCGGTCGGGGCCGAATATCCGCGTTTCATAATCCGGGTTGGCGGCTTCGAGTGCGATCGATGACTGGCCCTTGCGGCGCAGCTTTTTCAGCGTCGCTTCCTCGTCGTCCACCAGGGCCACGATGATGGCGCCGTTTTCGGCTGTATCGCAGCGTTCGATAACGACCGTATCGCCATCGAAAATACCGGCCTCGATCATCGAATCGCCCTCGACTTCGAGCGCATAGTGCTCCTGGCCGCTCAACAGGCCGGCGGGATAGCCGATGGCCCGGTCATTGTGCTGCAGGGCCTCGATCGGCGTGCCGGCCGCGATCTTGCCATAGACGGGCAAGTCCACCACGCCGTCCTCGGCTTCGGCGCCGGCGAGGAGCCCCCGCCCGCGGCCGAAATCGGGCTCGATGACGTTGCTGCCCGAGGGGGCCTGCTTCGGCTCAAGACCGCTGCTCGCCGGTGTGTCCGGCATCTTAAGCACCTCAAGCGCCCGCGCCCGGTGCGGCAGGCGGCGGATGAAGCCCCGCTCCTCGAGTGCCGTGATCAGCCGGTGGATGCCCGACTTGGACTTGAGGTTGAGGGCCTCCTTCATTTCCTCGAACGACGGGGAAATGCCTGATCCTTCAAGCCGTTCGTTGATGAAGGTGAGAAGTTCGTGCTGCTTGCGGGTGAGCATATCTGCCCTCCAAAGGAACAAATGATGCTCAAATGTTCTAGTTTAGTTCTCATTGACCGTCAAGCAGAAGTTGCAGCGGCCAGAACCGCTTAGCGCCCGATCTTCAAACTACAGAATGTCGAGGGGCACGATCTCGACCACGTCGCCCTGGGCGGCCGCGGGCGCATGGGGCGGGCGGACCAGCAGGGCGTCCGCCAGGGCAAACAACGACAGCACCG
>JANQGB010000771.1 GCA_028277545.1 Phycisphaerae bacterium
CGCAGCGACCGAACAGGTCTGACGAGGCAGCGAAGTGAGCGGTCAACACAGCTTCCTGTGTCCAGTCGGCGCCCTGCTGGCGAAAGACGTAGGCCGATCCGCTGTCGTTCAGCGCCGGCGCGTCAGTATACGGCGCACCGCACACGATCACCTGGTCGGAAATCGCCAACGCCCCGCCGAACTGGTCGCCGAGGGCGGCGTCTGAAGCCGAGAGTCGGGCCAGGTCACTCACTTCGCACTGGGCCCCGGCGGAGTCGTCCAAGCCTGCCAGGATCGAAGCCGCGACCAGGATGACGGAGAAGACGCGTGTCGACGGAATAGCCACCATGTTCCACCCTCCTGCCCAGGGTCGCCGAGGCGATCGGCGCCATCACGGAACCTGACCATAGAGTGTACAAGGACTGCTGGCCAGATACAACAAAATGAAGTGACACCGACCAGAGGGCCGCGCCGGCACCGAGCGCTCGGATATGCAACATCTCCTAAGCGTCAAGCGCTGCGCCTCGCACACGTGACACCGCCGGAGGTCTGGCCGCGCGGCGTGGGGAGACCGGGGCAGGGATCAGGGAATGGGATGACAGCCGACCGAGCCGGTCGGCGCCGAGGAGCGACGCTGGCAGCCCAGTTGTGTCATGTCGCGACAGCATGCTGTTAGACCGTAAGCGGCGAAGAACTGCTGCCGATAAGTCGAGGTACAGGACCCCCGGCGTGTCGAGGGCCACACGCGCAAGGAATCGATCGCAGGAATCCAGATTAGACCGCGTCACTTCGGGAGACGAGACAGGTGAGACTAAGCACGAAGATCTACGTAGGCTGCGGGATTCCGGTCGGCATCCTGGCGGCTATCAGTGCCTTTACCTACGTTCAAACGTCCAAGGTCGCGGCGGCCGCGCGACTCACCAGCGAAGAAAGCGCCGTGTACGCCGCGCTGGCCCAGGACATGAAACTCGATGTGGTGCAGGTACAGCAGTGGCTGACCGACATCTCGGCCACGCAGGCAGCTCCGGGATACGACGACGGCTTCGGCGAGGCGGAGAACCACGCAGGCGCCTTCAGGCGGGGCTTGGCCAGCTTCCGGGAGATGTTTCAGCGGGAGAACGACCGCCAGAGCCTGGAGCAGATCGACCGGCTGGGGAAGACGTTTGAAGAGTACTACCAGATGGGGCAGAAGATGGCCCAGGCGTACATAGACGGCGGACCGACCGAAGGTAATAAGATCATGGGCGACTTCGATCCGTTCGCGGCGGCCATGACCGAGTCGGTTGACGCCTTCGTAGATCAGCAGATGTCCGAGCTGGACCAGTCCATGCAGGACATTGTGTCTCAGGCGGGCCGATTGAGGAACGCCGTCTGGTTGGCTGCCCTGGGGGCCGTCGCCTTCAGCATTGTGACCTCTCTGTTTACCACCCGCTCGATCACCCGACCGCTGAAGCGCATGTTCCAGGGCCTCAAGACCTTCAGCACAGCGGAGCTACAGGACACGGCAGGCACCTTCACCCGAATAATCGACGGCATGACTGACAGTGTCTCCCACGTCAGCGACGCGGCGGAGCAGGTCTCTACCGCGTCCCAGCAGTCGGCCGAGGGAGCCAGCGAACAGGCCTCCTCTCTGGAAGAATCCTCGGCCGCCCTGGAGCAAATGACTGCCTCTACGCGGACCACGGCCGGCAATGCCAAGGACGGCAGCGAGCTGGCCAGCCAGGTTCACGCCGCGGCCCAGGAAGGCGACAAGGCCATGGCGGCCATCAACGAATCTTCCGGCGAGATCAGCAAGATCATCAAGGTCATTGAGGAGATTGCCTTCCAGACGAACCTACTGGCGCTCAACGCCGCGGTTGAGGCCGCCCGGGCCGGCGAGCACGGCAAGGGCTTCGCGGTAGTGGCGGACGAGGTCCGCAACCTGGCTCAACGTGCCGCCCAGGCGGCCGGAGAGACCACAGGGCTGATCAGCGAGGCGGTAAGCCGATCAAAGCAGGGCACCCAGGCCATCAACGGTATTGCCGACGGTGTAGCCAAAGTGACGGAATTACTGAAGGTCATCGCCCAAGCCAACGAGCAGCAGGCCAAGGGCGTGGAACAGGTCAACAGCGCCGTCTCGCAGATGGACAAAGTCACCCAGCGGAACGCCTCCAGCGCCGAGGAATCAGCGGCCGCCGCAGAGGAACTAAGAGCCCAGGCCACCGGCACCAAGGCTTTGGTGGGCGAGTTGATGAGCCTGCTGCGAGGCACGAATAGCTTCCAGACGGGCTCTCCGGGCGGGCACACCGCGTTCAGCCACGGCG
The DNA here is from genome assembly GCA_028277545.1 of Phycisphaerae bacterium. Classification (GTDB taxonomy): domain Bacteria; phylum Planctomycetota; class Phycisphaerae; order UBA1845; family UBA1845; genus JANQGB01. The sequence continues at coordinate 2,283 of JANQGB010000771.1, forward strand.
TGAGCCCGGGTCACAGCGGCCCTGCGACCAGTGTTAAGCGCAAGTCCGCGGCGGACGTCGTTTGCGACGCCCAGCCAGCCACCGCGACCGCGAGCGACGAGTTCTTGCCGCCGGATGGTGATGGCGACCTGCAGGACTTCTGATCGGCTCCATGGCGGCCGCCCGCATCTGGTACCCGGCCGGGCCGAAATGCCGTGGTTGTGGGGAGCCGGAGGCAGGTGGCCTGGCTCTAATCAAACCCGGTGCCTCGTCCGCCGCTTTTGACTTATCGGACACCCCACAACGCCCGATATACCACTGCGACCGCCAGGTGTTGGACGGTCTGCGCCTGGGGTTCAGCCGCGCGAGGTGTCGATGTTGCTTTCGAAATCGATTCGTTCAGGGCGGCGCGGGGTAGCCGGCCTGCGCGAGATTCTGGTGGCTGTCCTGGACGTGGCCATAGCGGGCCTAGCCATCTGGTTCGTGCTGGTCCGCAGCGGCATCCTGTACTCGGTCCACGAACTCGAACTGCTTGGCTTCACCTGGTGGGTACCCGGGTTGCGGCCCTTGCTGCCGCTGGTGGCGCTGCGCGGGCTGCTGACCCCGGGTCTGGCGAGCAGCTTGGGCATTCACCGCCGCCGCTGGGCCTGGTCTGTTGCAGCCGGGGTTGTGGCGCTCTCCGCGGCTGGCGCTGGTTACTATTGCGGCGGCCCCGAGGT